>JACNJM010000002.1 GCA_014382605.1 Anaerolineae bacterium | reverse complement strand
ACACCCCTATTTTTCGAAAGTCTTTTTCAAAGTTCTTTCCAAAATCTACTTAAATACATACCTCATAAAAAAACATGCAACTACAAATCATCCAAACCACAGACGAATTTCACACCCTCAGTGCCGAGTGGAACACCCTGCTTGCCAAGAGCGCCAACAACATTCCCTTTTTACGCCACGAATACCTCACCACCTGGTGGAACACCCTCGGCGGCGGCGAGTGGTCGCAGGGCGAACTCTACATCATTTTGGGTCGCGACCAAGCCGGGAGCCTGCAAGGCATTGCCCCGCTCTTCTTGCACGAAAAAACGGTCATGTTCATCGGCAGCCATGAAATTTCCGACTACCTCGATTTCATCGCTTTCGCAGATCAGCTAGAACCCTTTATCGCAGCCGTATTGGATCATTTTATGAGCGACACGGCCCCGGCCTGGGACATGTTCGATCTATATAATCTGGTCGAAGGCACGGATATTCTGACCTTGCTCGAAGCGGGCGCGCGCCAACGGGGTTTTACCTACACCCAAGAACAAATTCAACCCGCCCCGCGCATCCCCCTGGCCGAAAATTGGGAGGCTTACCTGGAGAACATCCAGGGCAAACAACGCCGTGAGATGCGCCGTAAACTGCGCCGCGCCGAGAGCTTTTACGCCCCGGTCGAGTGGTATATCGTCGAAGACGAATCCCAACTCAACGATGAAATCGACGCGTTCATGACGCTTATGGCCTACGACCCCGAAAAAGAAAAATTTCTCACCGATGTGATGAGCGGGCAAATGCGCGCCGCCGTGCATACAGCCTTCCGCGCCGGATGGCTGCAACTGGCCTTCCTCACCGTGGGCGGGGAAAAAGCCGCCGCCTATCTTAATTTCGACTACGACAATCAGATTTGGGTTTACAACTCCGGGATCAATTTCAAATTTCAGGAACTCTCCCCCGGCTGGGTGTTGTTGGCCCATCTCATTCAGTGGGCTATCGCGCGCGGCCGCACCACCTTCGACATGCTGCGCGGCGCCGAAGTGTATAAATATCGTTTTGGGGGTGTGGATCAGTTCGTGATGCGCGTGCAGATTAGAAAATAAGCCGAATTGGTTCAATCTAAATGAAGATTGAACCAATTTTCAGGGTACTACAAAACTTCTCGTAAATCCAAACCACGCGCGGCGGCGCGATCACGCATCCAGTCAGATGCGCGTTGCGGCACGGGGCGTAGTTCATCTTCGGGACGACGCACCAACACCAGGGCCTCGTCCGGGCAGGCCGGCACGCATACACCACAGCCTACGCAGCGCATCCCACTGACCTCAATCACAAATTCTTCCCCCATCGTTAACGCATCAAACTGACAATAATCTACGCAAGTTTCGCAACCCTGACATAGATCGGCATCCACCTGATTAATGAAATCGGAGCGGGCAACCACGTTGGCAATGCCCATCTCGGCCATGCCGCGCAACACGCCGCACGAGCAGGTGCAGCAATTGCAAACATAGTGCAAGCCCTCCTGCGTGTTGCTAACCGAATGCACCAACCCGGCATCGGCGGCGCGTTTGAGCGTGGCGTGGGCTTCTTCTTGCGTAAGGGCGCGGACAATTTCGTTGCCATCAAACGCGCCGGAGCGTTGGCTGAAGATCATGCACGTATCTTCGATGGGGTGTGAACAGGGGTCGCCGATCAGTTTTTTCTGCTTGCGACAAATGCAATCCATCACGCCCCAGGCGTTGGCCGAATCGACAATGCCGGTAGCGCTCTCGAAGGGGTGTACGGCCATATCTACCTTGACAGTTTGATTGACAGGAATGACACGATGCACAGCAGGCTCTACCGCCAATACGCGACTATACGCACGCTGATAGTAGTCTTCAAAAAGTTGCGCCAACTCGGCGTCAATTCTGCCAATTTGCATTTCATAGATGCCTACCACAAAGGGCAATAGACCGTAGCCAAACCCGCCTTCTGCCCGACCCGCATTAATAAGCCCTTTACGCAGCATCGTTTTGAGCATTTTTTTGAGTACCTTCGCATCGCCGCCCAAACGCTCGGCAATTTGCTGCGGTGTTTCCAGCGTCAGGCGCAGTTCAGCGGCCAGCGCGGCTTCTTCGGGCGTGCTGAGATACTCCAGCAGGCGTAGTTCTGCGCCATCTTCGGTAGGGGGGTAGCCATTGGGCAGCACATCCAGGCGCTCGGCCCATTTTTTGTAGCTTTCGTGGGGCATATGTTTCTCCTCAATTCATAGTCATCGAATAATCACAAGAAAATTTACCACGATACCCTAAAGGGCACAGGGGCACCAAGACACAAAGAATAGGACTTACGCACTTCCGCAAAAAAAAGCCCGAAAATAGGGGTGTGTGGGGTGCTTCGCACCCCACACACCCCTATTTTCGGTATATTCATCATCGTTTTGCCTAAGTCCTAAAAGAAGAGCTTTTATTATACTTTGTGCCTTCGCGTCTTCGCGGTGAAGCTTTTAGTTTTCCTTCTCCCAACGAATGTCTCTGCGTCAAAAATTTACACTCGTCGCGGAAAACCCGGCCCGCCAAAACGCACGCCCTCCGGATGCTCAGTCCAAATAC
>JACNJM010000003.1 GCA_014382605.1 Anaerolineae bacterium | reverse complement strand
TTGCTTTTCTGTTTCGACTTTAAGAATGCCCTGGCAAAGCTCTCGACATGCCCTTATTTTTGGTATTTTATACGACAAAACCAAAGCCTGCTTATTTGTCATTTAGCGCGGCAAGGCCGGGGAGTTCATCGCCCTCGAGCATTTGCAGCGAAGCGCCGCCGCCCGTAGAAACGTGCGTCACCTGCCCGGACAAACCCGACTGGTTAATAGCCGCGACCGAGTCGCCGCCGCCAATGATGGTCAGGGCGTTGCTTTGTGCAACGGCCTTTGCCAGTGCAAAGGTGCCTTGTGCAAATTTAGGGAATTCAAACACGCCCATCGGGCCATTCCAAACCACGGTGCCTGCATTGGCAACTACTTTGCCGTAACCTTTGATCGTATCCGGGCCAACATCGAGGATACGCCAGCCATCGGGAACTGGCCCCACACCCAAAGTCTTGCTCGCGGCCTCAGCATCGAATGCATCGGCAATAACCATATCCACCGGCAGGCGCAATTTATCACCGGCCTGATCGAGCAATTCGCGCGCCATTTCCAGCGCGCCTTCTTCCACAAGGGAATCGCCCATCGGGTAACCTTCGGCCTTGAAGAAGGTATTCGCCATACCGCCGCCAATCAGAATGCTGTCGGCTTTGGTGAGCAAGTTGCGAATTACACCAATTTTGTCGCTAACTTTAGCCCCACCCAGAATGGCTACAAAAGGACGTTTCGGGTCGGCAATCGCCTGACCTAAATATTTAATTTCTTTTTCGAGCAAAAATCCAGCAATCGCGGGCAGATAGTCCGCAACGCCCACATTGGAGGCGTGGGCGCGGTGTGCGGTGCCAAAGGCATCGTTGACAAAGACATCGGCCAGTGAAGCCAATTGACGCGCAATTTCTGAGTCATTTTTCTTTTCACCGCCGTGGAAGCGCGTATTTTCGAGTACTAAAACCTGCCCTGGCTGCAAGGATGCCGCGGCGGCCTCAGCCACCGGGCCAATGCAATCTTCGGCAAAACTGACTGGCGCAGAAATCAGAGTATCCAAATATTCGGCAACCGGGCGCAATGAGAATTGGGGGTCAACCCCTTTGGGGCGTCCCAGGTGCGAACACAATACCAGTGAAGCCCCCTGATCGAGCAAATATTCCAGGGTCGGCAAAGCCGCCCGAATACGAGTGTCATCGGTAACTCGTCCACCATCCAACGGAACGTTAAAATCGACCCTCACCAGGACACGTTTGTTGGAAAAATCAAAATCATTGAGTGTCTTTTTTTCAAACATCACAGTCTCCAAGTTTTCTAAAAACAGGGGTATTGCGGGCTAAGCCCGCAATACCCCTGTTTTTAGAATATCGCCAATGAACTATTCAACGCTAAAAAGTTAAAGCGATTGAGCCATCTTAACCGCCAGATCAACGGTACGGCATGAGTAGCCCCATTCGTTATCGTACCAGGAGACCACTTTGAGGAATTTGTCGCCCATCATGGTGGTAAGGGCCGCATCCACAATGGATGAACGGCTGTCGCCCTTATAATCCATCGAAACCAACGGCTTGGTCTCGAAGCCCAAAATGCCTTTGAGCGCGCCTTCAGAGGCAGCTTGCAGGGCCGCGTTGACTTCTTCTGCAGTAGCCGATTTCTTGAGTTGGACCACAGAATCGACAATGGAAACCGTGGGGGTTGGCACGCGAATAGCGTAACCATCAAATTTGCCCTTGAGTTCAGGGATCACCAATGCAATCGCCTTGGCTGCGCCCGTAGTGGTGGGGATCATATTGGCCGCGGCGGCGCGGGCGCGGCGCAGGTCTTTGTGCGCCAGATCAAGAATGCGCTGATCGTTAGTGTAGGCGTGAATGGTGGTCATCAGGCCCGATTCGATGCCAAAGACATCGTTGATCACTTTCATGGGAGGGGCCAGACAGTTGGTGGTGCATGAAGCATTCGAAATTACATGATGTTCGGCAGGTTTATACCAGTCGTCGTTGACGCCCAGAACTACAGTCAGGTCTTCACCTTTGGCCGGGGCTGAGATAATCACCTTCTTGGCGCCACCTTTTTCGATATGCGTTTGAGGGCCAGGGTCTTTAGCCGTATCCCGGAAAACACCCGTGGCCTCAATCACAATTTCCACACCGAGATCAGCCCAGGGCAAGTTGGCAGGCTCACGCTCCGAGAAGACCTTGATCGTCTTGCCGTCTACAACCAGATTGCCATCCACAACATCTACTTCGCCATCAAAAATGCCGTAATTTGTGTCGTATTTGAGCAAATGTGCATTGGTTTCCGTTGGAAACAGATCGTTAATGGCGACAATTTCCAGTTCGCTTTTTTCCTGCTCCAGGATCACACGCAGCACCTGACGACCAATCCGACCAAACCCGTTGATACCAATTTTTGTTGCCATAATATCCTCCAAAAAACAAATCTTTTTACAGGTTCGCTTTTTTGCGGAACCCTTGATTGTAAATTTTGCGCTGTCTAGCCCCCCATTTTCAGCCGTGAATTATATCACTATTTTAAGGAACCGGTTCCATAAAAACTCGAAAATTCAAGCAATTGGACGTTCGGGGTCAGTGATCCAATGGCTCCAGGAACCGGC
>JACNJM010000004.1 GCA_014382605.1 Anaerolineae bacterium | reverse complement strand
GCGGTATGAAAATGTCGGGCCTGGGGCGCGAACTCGGGCAAGAGGGCCTCGATGAGTATTACGATGTCAAGCACGTGCATTGGGATATCGAAGGCGGCGTGAAGGACTACTGGTTTCCGTATTAGAGTTGCAAGCGGCAAGATACAAGATGCAAGTGGCAAGATGCAAGGTATCAGGTGTCGGCTGTAGGATTTACGTAAGGGAACGTGGAAAATGCCCCGAGATTTTAGGAAAATAATCGCTTGGCAAAAGGCTGATGATTTGGCTTATGACGTCTATCTGGCAACGAATCAGTTCTTTCCAAAAGAAGAACAATTCGGACTGACATCTCAAATCCGACGGGCGGTTGTTTCTGTAGCAGCAAATATCGCTGAAGGGTTTGGAAGACCCACTACTGCAGATTTTTTGCGGTTCTTGGGATATTCGCAAGGCTCACTATCTGAAGTTGAATATTATTTGCATCTTGCCCGCCGCCTTGAGTACTTTAGCGATGAAGTCTATCAGAACCTGGAAGCCAAACGCGCAGAAACCGGACGAACCCTTACGGGATTCGTGAGAGCTGTCCGAAAACAAGGTAAATCTTGAACCTGGAGGCTTGATACTTGAAGCTATTTTCTTTTTGGACTGACAATTACCCCCGCCCTGCCGATTTGTCGGTGGCTGTGGAACTTCCCACCGAGGTTGATGTTGCTATTATCGGTGGTGGCTATACTGGATTGAGCGCGGCGCGTACGCTGGCGAAGAGCGGCGCGTCGGTAGCTGTGCTGGAACGCGAGACGATTGGCTTGGGGGCGTCATCTCGCAATGCGGGCATCACCGGATGCGGCCTGAAACGCGGCACGCCCGCGGTTTTTGAGCGCTACGGCGAAGCGTATGGACGCGTTTTTTGGCAGGCTTCGCTGGACGCGCTCAAGCTTGTCGAAGAACTTGCCACCGAAGAAGGCATTGGTTGCGATTGGCAGCAGAACGGCGATTTGGCTGTTGCATTCAAGCCATCGCATTTTGAAGCCTTCAAAACCAAGCAAGTCTGGCATAAAAAACACTTGGGCCATGAGTTACGCTTGATTTCCCCCGATGAATTGCGTACTGAAATTGGCAGCGACGCGTTTTTCGGCGGTCTGCTGGACGACCACGGCGCAGGCATTCACCCGGCAAAATTAGTTTTCGGGCTGGCTGAAGTTGCTGCGAAATCTGGTGCTCAACTTTTTGAAAACGCAGCGGTCACGCGCATCGAAAAGCTGGCTTCAGGCTTTATTTTGCACACCGAGCGCGGTGTGTTGCGTGCCAATGAAGTTGTCATGGCGACGAATGGTTATACAGAGCGCTTGGTGCCAAAACTGAAGCCCCGCATTTTTGCCGGGGGCAGTTACAGCATTGTGACTGAACCGCTCTCGCAAGACTTGCAACACGAAATCAGCCCGCGCGGGCGTATTTTTTGGGACTCAAAATGGTTTCTCAACTATTTTCGTCTCACCCCCGATGGACGTCTGCTGTGGGGTGGTCGCAACAATTTGAGCACGAATCTGGATTTGAGCGAATCTACCCAACAATTGCGCGCTGGAATGCTGCGAGCATTTCCGCAGCTTGCGGATGTGGCCGTCACGCACACCTGGACGGGACAGCTTGGCCTAACCTTCGACTTGATGCCTCATATTGGGCGAGTTGAAAATATCCATTACGCGCTGGGATATGGCGGCCACGGCTTGCATACGGCGTTGTGGCTGGGCCACGAATTGGCGCAAATGCTCACCGGCGAAAAAACAAGCTCACCTTTCGCTGAAATTTCTCATCAAACCTATCCATTCTACCGTAACGACCCCTGGTTTTTACCGCTGGCGGCGTTATATTATCGGATAAAGGATAGGCTATCGTAAATGCGTCATAACGTCGGGACATCCAGACGGCTTGACGCGATGACATCCATACACAAAAATAATATGACCAAAAATACTGACCTCCTCTCCCCCGTTTGGACTCATCTCACCCAAATTCAGCCCGCCCGCGCCGAAGGCATTTATATTTACGACGCGGAAGGCCAGCGTTTCACCGATTTCACTTGCGGTATCGGCGTAACCAATACTGGTCACTGCCACCCGAAGGTGGTCAAAGCTATTCAGGATCAAGCTGCGAAGTTGATCTTCGGACAGATGAATATCGTCATTCCGCCTGCGTCGCTGGCATTGGCTGAAGCGCTCAACGAAATTACACCCCCGGAGATTGACACCTTCTTCTTCTCGAACAGCGGAGCCGAGGCAGTAGAAGGCGCGGTTAAGTTGGCGCGTCACGCCACTGGCAAGCGCAATATTGTTGTTTTCCAGGGCAGTTTCCACGGACGCACTGCCCAGACGATGGCGATGACCACCTCGAAATATATCTATCGCTACAATTACCAGCCGCTTCCCGGCGGGATTTTCACTGCCCCCTTTCCGTACAGCTATTTCTATGGCTGGGATGAGGAGGAGACGATTGACTTTTGTCTGAAAGAGTTGGATCGCTTATTCCACGGGGAAACCCTGCCCGAAGAAACTGCGGCGATCGTCATCGAGCCGGTTCTGGGTGAGGGGGGCTATGTCCCCGCCCCGG
>JACNJM010000139.1 GCA_014382605.1 Anaerolineae bacterium | reverse complement strand
GGGCAATCGCATCTTATTTTTAAACCGCAAAGGCGCAAAGAACGCGAAGAAAAAAGGGCAAGCACGCAAAAATATGCGCACAATTGAACTGAAAAGAACCATTATTCATCAAGCAAGTATTCATTTTTCAAAAAACTTTGCGATCTTCGCGTCTTCGCGGTGAAAATTTCACTAAAAATCTATTTAGATGCAATTGCCCTGGCGATGCGGGCGATCAGCTACTGGACGATTTTTGAACTGAGGTATAATCGGGCGCATATTTCAAATTTGGGAGTGGTTGAGTCCCGGTGGGCTCCTCGGTCTTCAAAATCGGTGGCGGGTCGCGTTGCGGGCCGCGGTGGGTTCGACTCCCATCCATTCCCGCCTATCCTTATGATGTCTCTAAACGAAACAGAATCCCCAACCCACGAAGTGCTTTTCAGCCGTCTGGTGGGGCGCGTCTTGCGCATTGACGACACCACCTGGGGCAGTTCCAAGCAAGGTTATCTGGCGCGGTTTCGCGGCCAGTTGTTGATCGATTCCGTAGATGCTTTCGATCAGCTCGCCCAAGCCTTAAAGCCAAAAGACATTACGCCTATCTTCCGCAACGAAGATGATAAACATGTGATCTACCTCATGGAGAGTGTTGCAAACACCAAAAAATCCAATCCGTGGATTAACCTGGGGTTATTCTTGCTGACTGTAGTGAGTGTTCTCATCGCCGGTACGCTATATGGGTATGAGGGGCCAGTTTCAGATGATCCCATCATCTTGATGAAACACATTTTTAGTAATTTATTGAGCGGCGTTCCATTTGCAGCCAGTATGCTGGGCATCTTGCTGGCGCACGAATTCGGGCATTATTTGGCCGCGCGCTACCACAAGACCAATGTCACTCTGCCCTATTTTATTCCCTTCCCATTGAGTCTCTTCGGCACCATGGGGGCTTTCATCCAACTGAAAGAACCACCCCGAAATAAACGCATTTTGCTCGATATTGGCATCGCCGGACCATTAGCCGGATTTGTGGTTGCCGTACCAATCCTGATGTATGGCCTGTTCACATCTGAAGTACATCCCTTGCCCGCCCAATTCCCTGATGGAATGTTGTTGGAAGGCAATTCGCTTCTATACCTTTTGGCAAAATACGCGGCTACTGGTTTATGGCTGCCAGAACCGGTCAGCTTTGGGGCGCTGCACCCCATCATTTATTGGATACGCTACTTCTTCACTGGCTACCCATCCCCACTTGGCGGCACCGACATCCTGCTCAATGATTATGCCTGGGCTGGCTGGGCCGGTTTGCTGGTAACCGCGTTGAATTTGATCCCCGCCGGGCAATTGGACGGCGGCCATCTCATTTACGTACTGTTTGGCAAACGCGCCACACGCCTGCTCCCATATATTCTCGGCACGCTGTTGCTCCTGGGGCTAATCTGGCAAGGTTGGTGGCTATGGGCAGTCCTGATCTTTATTCTCGGCCGCGTACATGCCGAACCCTTAGACCAAATCACCCAACTTGACCGGCGTCGAAAATATATGGCCGTGCTTGGATTAATTATCTTTGTGCTTGTCTTTACACCGATTCCGCTCATGACGGGTTTTGGCGGATAATATCTGCCGAACCCTCTGAACTATAACAATACCCGCGCACCTATGACAACCCTCTGTCTTTATCACAACGATGCCGATGGCCGCGCCTCAGCCGCCATTGTGCGCAAAGCCCTTGGTCCCGATATTGCTCTCTGCGAGATGAAATACGGCGACTCGCTGCCGCTGGAAGAAATACTGGTTGCCAAACATATTGTGATCGTCGATTTTTCGCTACCGCGCGAAGATATGGAACGGCTGGCAAATTACCATCAAATCTGCTGGATCGATCACCACAAAACAGCCATACAGGAATTAGCCGACATCAGCGCAGACTGGCCGGGGACACGCAATACCGATGATGCCGCCTGCGTGCTCACCTGGAAATACTACTTCCCCGACCAGGCGATTCCCCAGGCAATTCTACTCATCGGAGACCGCGATATTTGGCGCTGGGCACACCCCGACACGGGTTCTTTCAACGAAGGTCTCTTTCAGCTCAACACCAATCCTCATAATGACCGCTTGTGGAATATGCTGCTTGCGGATGACACGGCGCTGGTTGAAGAGATCACTCAGCATGGCAGCATTCTGCGCGAGGCGCGTCTGCGCGGCATTCAGGGTTCTACATCGCGTTATGGATACCCGGTCACTTTTGAAGGCTATCGCACGTTGGCGATCAACCAGCGTGGCTCAGGCGATCTGGGGGAACATATTCGCAACCACGGCTACGAAATCGCCTATTGCTATATCGATAATTTTCTGGATGGCGAATTATTCACTTTCGTTTCACTTTACTCCAAAGAAATCGATGTCGCTAAGATCGCGCAACGTTTTGGCGGCGGCGGACATGCCGGAGCGGCAGGCTTCCACTTCAAGCGCGGCAACAGCCCCTTTCCGCCGGATGCAAAAACTACCTATAAATGAGTCAAACCACCACCTTTAACTTGAAATATCCCCGCAACCAGATCATGCGAGGGATTTTGCGAGTTTTGGGCAGGGTAGTTTTCGCCATTTTCTTCCGCATTGAAATTTTTGGTAAAGAGAACTTCCCAAAATCAGGGCCGGTGATTGCTGGAACATCTTGACCAGCAACCCACCGCGAGCGAGATCCGCCGCGCCGTGGAGCATATCCTGGCCGCGCTTGAAGGTAAGTATCCCTATCTGCTAACGTATCGTTTCGGTCCCAAAGAATCCGAAGCCATGCAGATCGGATTGAAGGAGTTGCTAGCCCTGGCGCAGTGGGCGGAGAATAATGCGCTCGAACTACAGGTGACGCCCATCTGGCGTTATACAGATGCAACCACAGGGGAACAGATCACATCCAGCCATCAAACACAACTCGCTGGCTGGATGTAAAAAACACGCGTAGGTAAGAGCTTTAATATCAAAACCGTCCATTGGGTATAAGTTTATCCGTATTCCCAATGGAGGTTGGTATGCCCCGCATCTCAATAGTATTTTCTCTGCTTCTCGCTGGCGCCGCGCTTGCCGCGTGCAGCCCGGCTCTGGCCCAGGCTGAAATCCCTCAAGATTCAATCGAAGCTATTTCCCCAACGGCTACACCCTTGAGCAACTCAACTCAAAATACACACGCGTGTGATGATCCCTTTGATGGAGCAACGCCTGCGTTCAATACAACCTATTGGAGTACCGATTTTTGCCAGCACAGCATTGACTACAGCGAAATTTTCTCTGGCGGGCCGCCCCCCGATGGCATACCGCCAATTGACGCGCCGCGCTTCGAAGAAATTACCTCAGCCGATAGCTGGCTCGAAAACCGCGAGCCGGTGATTGGCCTCGTGCTGAATGGCGAGGCGCGTGCTTACCCGCTACAGATTCTAACCTGGCATGAAATTGTCAACGACGAAGTGGCCGGATTGCCGGTGACGGTTACATTTTGCCCCTTATGCAATACCGCGCTGGTTTTTGAGCGTCCGGAGATGGATGGCGAAATCCTTACCTTTGGCACTTCAGGGAACCTGCGCAACAGCGATCTGGTGATGTACGACCGTCAAACCCAAAGCTGGTGGCAGCAGTTCAGCGGCGAAGCGATTGTCGGGGAACTCACTGGCAGCCGTCTGACACCAATTCCCGCATCCATCATCGCCTGGGAAGATTTCAAGGCCGCGTACCCGCAGGGACAGGTACTCTCGCAGGACACCGGTTTCAGCCGCTCTTATGGGCAAAATCCCTATGTGGGATATGATAATGTTTCAGCGTATCCTTTTTTGTTTACCGGTGAAGTTGACGACCAGCTACGCCCCATGGATCGCGTTGTGGGCATCTGGCTAGAAAGCGGCGAAGCTGTAGCGTACCCCTATTTGCGCATCCGTGAAGAACTCGTCATCAATGATACCTTGAGCGAACTTCCTCTGGTCGTGTTCTGGAAAGCGGGCGCCGCCTCTGCACTCGATACAGCCACCATCGCCGAAGGCAACGACATTGGCTCTACGGGTGTGTTCAGCGCCGAATTGGAAGGCGAATTGCTCACCTTTAGCGCCAATGAAGACGGTACGTTCACAGACAACAACACCAATTCCACCTGGGATATTTTCGGTCAGGCTATCGACGGGCCTCTTACCGGAAAAAGCCTTCACGCCATCAGCCATCACGATACATTCTGGTTTGCATGGGCGGCCTTTGTACCCGGTGAAACCTTGCGCTCGCTTGAGAATTAAAAATCCCTTTTCTTCACCACAAAAAATAGGTGGTTCCCCTCGTAGAGTGTTGCTGGCAAAAATAACCGCGCAGAGCTTTGTCACATAAAATGCTTTTCTCAGCGTTCTCGGCGCACTCTGCGGTAAATTGTGAGACGATTTTCCAAAGTAACACTTAAGTGATTGTTGGAAAGTAGCTTTAATATGGCTTCCGCCGCGCCGTAAGAAATTGCCGAAAAATAGGGGTGTGTGGGGCGCAGAGCGCCCCACACACCCCTATTTTTCGAAAGTCTTTTTCAAAGTTCTTTCCAAAATCTACTTAACATCAGAAGCCACTACCAAATTCTGCATTCCTGGCTTCTTCAGAAAAATAGTGGCGTGCTATAATCACGGGCATCGGGTTCATTCTGACGAATCACCAGGAGATAAATAACCCTATGCCTGAACGAACCAATGCCGAATGGCTTGCCGATTTACGCGGGCCAGAAAACCAGCAAGCCATCACCGACTTGCGCGTCGTGCTTATACGCGGGCTATCATACTCGCTTTCTACGCGGCTGCGCGGCGATATTGATACCCTGGTTGAAGATTTTGCACAAGAAGCCTTGCTCAAAATTCTCAACAATTTAGATACATTCCGCGGCGAAAGCAAACTGACCACCTGGGCGCAGAAAATCGCTGTGCGAGTGGCTTATTCGGAGTTGCGCCGCAAACGCTGGCAAGATATTTCCATACAAGATTTATACCCCGAAGACAGCGGTATCGACTACACCCCGGCTGTGCTCACCGACCCCGGAGCCAACCCCGAAATGAGCGTAACCCAGCGCAATATCCTCGAAATGGTATTGCGTCTCATCCAGGAAAAGCTCACCGAGAAACAGCGCCAGGCGATGATAATCGTCATGTCGGGTGGGCTGCCGCTCGAAGAAGCCGCCCGGCAAATGGGCACGAACCGCAACGCGCTGTACAAACTCATCCATGACGCTCGCAAACGGCTAAAAGAAGAAATCGAAGCCGAGGGCCTCAGCGCCGATGATTTATTAGCTGCTTTCGGTAGCATCTAAGAACCCGCCAACCTGTTGCGTCGAAACAACGGAGAGCAAGTATGGAACTAAAACTCGATGTACTTAAAAAGATGGTGCGCTCCATCGCCACGACCGCCCCGCATGAAATCGGCTGCGATGAGTGCTTCAACGAAATTGATAGGTTTGTCGAACTTGAATTACAAGGCAAAAAACCCGCCGAAGCCATGCCGCTGGTGCAGGCTCACCTTGACCGGTGCATGAATTGCCGCGAAGAATACGAAGCGCTACTTGACGCCATCAAAGCCTGCCAATGACCTCGATCCCAGCCATCACCACCCAGCAAATGATTGAGGTAGACCGCCTGATGATTGAAGAATATGGCATTGAACTCAAGCAGATGATGGAAAACGCCGGACGCCATCTGGCATCCCTGGCGCGCACGCGTTTCCTGGGGGGCGATGCGCGCGGCACATCGGTGGTGGTGTTGGTGGGCAGCGGCGGTAATGGCGGTGGCGGACTCGTCGCCGCGCGCCGTTTGCACAACTGGGGGGCGCACGTATATGTGCATTTATCGCGCCCCGCGGCAGAATACCGCGGCGTACCCGCCGACCAACTTGCCACGCTCCAAAAAATGGGTCTCGAGATGATCGAGCCGGGGGAAGATACGCGCCTCCCCGCGGCGGATTTGATTATTGATGCGCTGATTGGCTACAGCCTGCGTGGGGCGCCGCGCGGCGCAGCCGCCCGCCTGATCGAACAAGCCAACGCCCATCCCGCGCCCATCCTCGGCCTGGATACGCCCTCGGGCCTGGACTCGACCTCCGGAGAGCTGTATCCACCCCATATTAGGGCCGCTGCCACGCTGACTTTGGCGCTTCCCAAAATCGGCTTGCTCGCGCCACAGGCGCGTTCCGCCGTCGGGGAAATCTATCTCGCCGATATTAGCGTGCCGCCACAACTATACTCACAGCTCGGATTAGAAGTGGGCGCGATTTTTGCCCGGGCAGAAATTCTCCCCCAATAGCAAAAAAGACCCGCTTGGGTCTTTTTTATTTCTCGTTAGATTTAGTCTCGCTGCTTTTCTCGGAAACGGTTTCTTTTTTGGCGCTTTCGCTATCTCCGCTGCCACTACCGCTGCCGCTTTCGGAACTATTTCCATCACCTTCTGATTTAGACTTGGCGTTGGTCATCCCCGAAGCCGAGCGATTGTCGGTGGCGTAAAAACCAGAGCCTTTAAAGACAATGCCCACCGGTAAATAAACTTTACGCAGCGCTTCTTCTTCGCATTCCGGGCATATTTTCAGGGGGTCGTCGGAAAATTTTTGGCGGCGGTCAAACTGAACGCCGCAATTCTCACAACGGTAGGTATAAGTTGGCATAACAAACGCACCTCAGTCGGTCTCTTTTTAAGCAGGGCGATTATAGCGCGCCTGAGGGGCGTTGGCAAGATGGCAGCCGGGAACTCTTATACATTATTTACATGCTCAAAGCTGCCAATAATCATCTATAGAACGATAATACCGCCTGATTGAAGGCTTCGGGGTGCTCAACCGGAGTGGCGTGACGTGAATCTTCGATCACCAGCATTTGCGCGTTCGGCATCAGGGGAATATAAGCTGTTTTATCATCCACAAACGAGTAATCCTGATCGGCGGCGATGACCAGCACGGGCATGGTTAGTTTGGGCAGTTCTGCAACGACGCTCCAGCCAACGATAGCACGCATCGCTGCCAAATAGGCTTTGGGATCATTTTCCGCCCAACGCTGCACAAAGATTTGGCGCAATTTTTCTTGATCGGGTTTGATGAAAAGACGTTCGCTCAAAACCTGGCCCATTTTCCGCATCCCGATCAGTTGCACAATTATCTCGCGCTGCCAAATCGCCAAACGATCCTTAAAATTGCGCACGGGCAGTTCCGGGTTGCAATTCACGGCAATCAGCGATTTGACCATTTCGGGGTGATCGACAGCCAATTGGTAGGCAATCATCCCGCCCATTGAAATGCCCAGCACATGCGCGGGCGCAATATCCAGCGCTTGCATGAGCTGAATGATATCGTCAGCAAACATCGGCACGCTGTATGGGCCGGGCGGTTTCGCGGATTGACCGTGTCCGCGCACATCGCAAGTGATGACCTGATAATGCTCGGTAAAAGCTGGAAGTTGATACTCCCAATCGCGCGAACTGGACCCCAGGCCGTGGATCAACAGCAGCGGTTCCCCCGTGCCGTGTATTTCGTAAAAAAGCTCAATCGCATTCAAAGTAATTTTTGGCATGAAAATATCCTCATTTCCTGTGACAATGCGCCAACGCAATATCTACTGGCAGCCCAAACATAGACATCTCGGTCAGGCTCTCGATCTGGAAGTCGGCTTCCTCGAGCGCGCTTCGCAAATATATCGGGCGGCAATCGGCATATTCAGTGAATTTTTCGTGTGCCCACTCGTAAGTGCGAACCATCCAATTGGTCGGGGCCTTCTTCGCCATCGCCACGGCACTGATGCGTCCATCTGGATGCAGCACACGCCGACACTCCTGCAGCACCAGCGGAATTTCAGGCGTATCAAATAATTCCAGGGTAAAACTCATATAGATCGCGGTAAAGGTATTATCGTCAAAAGGGAGTTCTATTGCATCGCCGAGTCTCAATTCTACGCGGTCGGCTAAACCTGCCCGGTTGAGTTTTGCCTGAGCTACGCGGAGCATTCCTTCAGAAAGATCAAGCCCATAGACCTTGCCCGCAGCGCCCACAGCTTGCGCCAACGGCACAAGGCATGCTCCAGTGCCAAAGCCAATTTCCAGCGCCGTTTCACCTTCGACAACCGCCAATTTTTGCAAACCGAATTCTTTGTATTTTCGCTCTGATAGCCCTGCCAGCAAATCGTACCATCGACTCAATTTGTCGTAACTGGCTTTGGCAACTTCTTTCGAGCGCATTACCCGACTCATGGGGCTTTTGGACCGCGGGTCTTTCTCCTGCATTTCTGGCTTCCTCGTAACTACTCAGCTTTGAGGTAATAGAACCCGGATTCTCACAGATTTGGCTGATATACGCGGATTTAAAAACTTTTTTTGATTTTTATGTAATCATCAAGAGAAGTGTAAACACAAACGTTTTCACGCAAAGGCGCCAAGTCGCCAAGAAATAAGCGCGAAAAACAGCTTTGCGGCTCTGCGTCTTTGCGTGAGATGTGTTCATACGACTATTGACCAGTACATTTTTTTGATTTTTATCTGCGAAAATCCGTAAAATCTGCGTAAATCCGTGTTCCATTTTTAATGGGCTGAGCAGTTACGCTTCCTCATGAATAATTCAGCATCATTTCTTTCAGGGCTTGATATTGGCCAGGAGACACAACGCCACCCCCCTGCGCCATCTGCGCGCTGCCCCCGCCGCGCCCGCCAACGGGTTGCAAAAATTCCTTAAGCAAATCCCCGGCGTGAACTGTTTTTACATCATCCGCGCAAGCAACCAACATAGCTAATTTTTCGCCCGGATATGTTACCAACACCGAAACAACGCCCAACTCAACGCGGAGTGTTTTTGCCAAAATTTGCAAATCGCTGGCCGGGCGATCATCGAAGGAGGCAATCACCCAGCGAAGGCCATCACGCAATTGCGCACTCCGAAGTAAACGCTCAGCCTCTATCGAAAGCATCACGGTTTTGAGATCAGCAAGTTCTTTTTGGGTCGATTTTAAAGTATCAGCCTGTCGCGCAAAGAATTCCGGAAGTTCCGCGAAATGGGCGCTGGATTGCTCGGTCAAATTATCGACCACACCCTGCACTGCTTGAAAATACGCCAGGCCTTGAATTCCGGCCACAAAATGCACCCGATTTTTCTGATTTTGGCGTTCGGTTTTGACGATTTTTAGCATACCGATCATACCGGTAGATAGACAGTGTGTCGCGCCACAGGCGGAATAATCGAAGCCCGCGATTTCAACCACGCGGACTTCCCCATCTACTTTGGGCGGGCGACGGAAGGGCACGCTCTGGCGTTGATCCTGTTCTACGAAGTAGGTCTTCACCCCGAGGTTGGCGAATATCTTCTCGTGGGCCAGATTCTCGACGGCAGTCAACTGCTCAAGGGTGAGGGGCGTATCGGGCAAGTCGATCGTGGAGGGCGTATCGCCATGGATGCTCGAGGAGAGTGTCTCCAGGCCATAGAGTGCAGCGAAGCAGGCCGAGAGCAGATGTTGGGCGGTATGATGCTGCATATGGCGCTGGCGGCGCTCTGGATTGATCTCTGCATGGATGCGCCCCGGGGCAAGCTCACTTCCCACCACGTGGACCACCTGCGAGGTAGTTCCGTCGCGCCACACATCGAGTACACGCGTTTCTCCCAGCAAACCCGTGTCATGTGCCTGCCCCCCGCCCGTTGGGTAGAAATAGGTCTGATCCAGAATTATTCCCCAACGACCCTCCCCCAGGTCGCGCGTCTCAATGATTTGGGCGTCAAATTCCAGTTTCAGTGGATCATCAAAGTAGGCATATTGTGGACGGCTCATGAGCTGATTTTCTCCAATGGGCATCTACAGGCGACGCCATCGCCAACGTTTTTCGGCCAACAATTATTTGCGGAGATACACGCGGATTGTTCAATTGTGCCTATGCGCAATTTATTAGGAAATTCGGGGTCGTTGATCAGTGGCCGACAGATCGATATAAAATCTATCAGGCCGCTCTGCAGGGCTTGCTGCATCACACCGAGTGAGCGAAAACCGCCCACCAATATCAGCGGCAAGTTGGTAAGCGGGCGAGCGGCGCGGGCAAAAGGCAAAAAATAGGCTTCATCAGCAGGCTTGCGAATACCCTTGCTGCGAGGTAACTTTTTACCTCCCAGGCCGCTGCTGATCTCGATGCCATCCACGCCGATTTCGGCCAACTGCGCGACGACCTGCGCGCCCTCGACGAGTGTGAGACCGCCTTCGATGCCGTCCATCATGCCCAACTTGATCAACACAGGGTACTCGGGGCCAACCTGTACCCGAATAGCACGAGCTACGGCGCTCAGAAAACGCAGGCGATTTTGAAAGCTGCCTCCCCACTCGTCGCTGCGGCGGTTGATATATGGCGACAGGAACTGGCTGACCAGATAGCCATGCGCGCCATGAATTTGCACGCCATCAAAACCGGCTCGTTGGGCGCGCCGGGCAGCCTGGGCAAAGGCATCGATCAGCATGTCAATTTCACGGATCGTCATAGCCCGCGCGGGGGTCTCAATATAAGGCGGGGATACAGTGGATGGGGCAATTTTCTCGTTCAGCTCGGGCGCGTTGCTGTGCATTCCGGCGTGATTGAGTTGCGCAACAATTTTCCCGTCGGCTGCGTGAACAGCATCGGTGAGTGACTTCAGATCGGGGATCAGTTCATCAGCATAAATGCCGGTCATTTCAGCATGCGCTCTGCCCGTGGGATGAATGTATAAATGCCCCGAGACGATCAAGCCAACCCCACCGCACGCGAGGCGTTCCAGCAATCCGGCAAGCTGAGGCAAGGGTTTCCCCTGAGCATCAGCCATACGCTCAGCGGTCGCTGAACGCACCAGGCGATTTTCTAATTTCAGATTTCCGATGGTTGCAGGCGTAAAGAGCATGTGTCTCCTGTTTGATGATGGTTTGGCATAGTTGTAATTTTAACCCATTTCGGGCAAGTATCTCATTTCCGGCTAATCTTCACCACGGGCATAAACATGATAGAATTCGTGCGAATTTAAAATTATCATAACGCATTCCCAACGCGAATATTCAGGAGTCAATTATGCGACGAATAGTTCAAGGATTATTGATTATACTGGCGCTCACCAGCGTCGGATTTCTAGCGGCTCAACCAGCCGCAGCACAGGATGATGGCGTAGTCCACGCGGTTTTATTTTATTCCCCCACCTGCCCACACTGCCACGAAGTCATCAATAACGTGCTACCTCCGTTACTACAAGAGTATGGCGACAGCCTTCAGGTGGTCGGTATTAACACGGCAACGATTGAAGGACAAGAGCTTTACCAGGCGGCCATTGACCATTTCCAGATCAGCGAAGAGCGTCAGGGTGTCCCAACGCTGATTGTCGGTGAAACCATACTGGTCGGCTCCGGCGAAATTCCTGAACAATTCCCTGACATCATCGAGCAGGGATTAGCGGAAGGCGGCATCGCCTGGCCCGAAATTCCTGGCCTGGAAGACAGCCTCGCCCGCGGCGCAGAACAGGCCACAGCCCAGGCGGCACAGGCAGGCAACACATCGGCTGCGACAAGCAGCAGCGCCCCTGAAGAGAATCAAGCAGCATCGGGTTCTGGCTGGGTAGAGAAGTTCCAGCGTGACGTAGTAGGCAATTCTGCCGCAGTGCTGGTTCTCCTGGCGATGATCGTTAGCATTATTTTGGTTTGGATCCGCATCAGCCGCCCGCTCGAGGCGATTCCAGCCTGGATACAGTGGGCTATTCCCGCGCTCTCGGTGGTGGGTCTGTTTGTGGCGGGATACATGACCTATGCGGAGGTTTCCCATGCCGAGGTCGTCTGCGGCCCCGTGGGAGACTGTAATACCGTGCAGCAAAGCCCCTACGCCATGTTATACGGCGTACTTCCGGTTGGTATCCTCGGTCTGATCGGCTATGCCGCTATCCTCATCGCCTGGGCATTGCAGTATTATGGCCCCCAGGCCTGGCGTACTGTTGCCAGCTATGCCGTCTGGGGTTTCGCGCTTTTTGGTACCGTATTCTCCATCTACCTGACATTTTTGGAACCCTTTGTCATCGGCGCAACCTGTATCTGGTGTCTATCCTCCGCCATCATCATGACGCTGATGCTGTGGGCTTCTGGTGAACCATTGCGTGTTTTGATTAATGACGAAGCAGATTTAGACGGTTTGGAAAACGATGTCACTGAAGATCAGGAGCCGCTGATCGATTAGAATGATTTATGCCCTCACCCGGCGCAAAAAATGACAAACGGCCCAGATCACTCCTGCTGGGCCGTTTGCGCGAAAAGGAGAAGAGTAATTAATTAATGATGATGATGGCCGTTCGCGCCATGCTCAACACTATCGCTACAGGGTTCGGCAGTGGGGAAATTTCCTTGTAAATACTTTTCCAGGCTTTGAGCTACCGTGCCCAACGCGCCCGTGGCTACAGTTATTCCATATTGTTCAAAGAAACCGATTGCTCGCTTTCCCATTCCACCACTCACCAGTGAATTAACGCCAAATTCCGCGACAAAAGCCGGCACATCGCCCGGATTGTGTTTCTGAGAAAAGGGGTTTTCAATGGTCTCAACTCGCGCAATTTTATTCTCTTCAATATCGACCAAAACAAAATAAGGACTGCGGCCAAAATGTTGGCAGACCATACTCTCCAAGCCATTATTCTCTTCTGAAGTTATCGCAATTCGCATATCGCAATCTCCTTGTATCAAATTTTTAGCAATTGTAAGCAACTCA
>JACNJM010000251.1 GCA_014382605.1 Anaerolineae bacterium | reverse complement strand
CCGCCATCTGTTCCAGCGTGACGACTTTGTTGGATCGCTCGGGGTGTTGGTCCGGGAAAGGGGAAGCAGGCCGAGGGATGAAGGCATCTAGCATTAGGGGGGTGAATCCCAGAGCCAGGAAAAACATTCCTATAAAAATAGTTGAAAGTTGAAAGTTGAAGGTTGAAGAGCGTCGGACGTCTGACGTCGGGCGTCTGACGAGTTTATCGGAACGACGTTGAATATAAAATCGCGACCAGACAACGCTCTGCCCCAGACCAATCGAGAGATACAGCAGCAGCACCCAATCGGCGGGAAGTAGCAGCCGCCAGCCGGAGTAGCGGCCCACGGCGGTGCTAGAAATATAAACCAGCGCCACGCCCAACGGCAGCCAACCGATGAGTTGATTTCGACGAAAAGCCACGCTCAGGCCAAGCGCCAACAGTCCCAGATTGAGGGCCAGCATGAGGGTGTTTTCGGTGGTGAATGCGCCTTGCCAGTCATCCCAAAAGGGCTGCGCGCCGACGTAGGCTTCCGGAGAGCAACAATCAGCCCACAAATCGTCGGCTTGCGCGCGCCAGTAGGGGAATAGGTCGCTCTCGGCGGCCTGCACGAGCCAGGGAGAGAGCGGCAGGGCAAGCAAGGCCTCGACCCAGTTGTGGGCGAAGTGACGCGTGATGAACCCGGCCACATAACCGGGGTTGGCGCGCACAAATTCGGAGAGATAGGCATCTACGCGTTGGGTAAATTTAGCGTCGCTTTCACCAGAGTTGCGCACAATGCGGCTCTCTCCAGGTGTAGGGCTGTATTGCTGGGTCAGGAAGGCGTTTTGTGCCGGATCGTTAAGGGCGAATTGGCCGATGAGTTGATAGCTGCGCCATAACCAGGGAAGGATGGTGAGCGTCAGGCCGAGGGTAAAGATAAGTGGAGAGTAGAGAGTGGAGAGTGAGAAGCGGATTGCGAATGGCGAATGGCGGAAGGCGGCAATTAGTATAAGGACAAATATTGCGGGGACAAAGACGACAATTTGCGGGCGAATGAGCAGCAGCAGGCCGAGGGTGCCGCCGATAACGAGGGGCGCGGCGCGGCGTTGGGCCGGTTGGCGCAACCAGTAGACGAGCAGGGTGGTCAGCAATACCATGCCGAGCGTGGCGGGCAAGTCGGACATGAGCAATTTTACATTCGAGACGCCGATGGTGCCGGAAAGCATCAGAGCGTTGCGCTCGCGCAAAATGAAGAGCGCCGCGGCAATCAAGCCAGAGACGCGCACATGCAGGGTTTTGGTGATCCAATACAGACCCACGGGTAACAGGGCAATCACCATAATTTGAAAAAGAGCAATTTTGGCGTAATCTTCCCCGGCGAGCCAGTGAAGCCCGGCTAGAAAGATCGAATAGAGCGGTTTGCGCGCCACACCATCGAAACCTTCACCCATCAGCAAACGCTGAGCGGCGATATCGTGTATGGCAGCATCAGAGTGGGGATAGAATTCAAAATTAGGCGGCTGCGGCGCGGGTGCGAAATAGTCTGCGTGCGTGGGAACTTGCTGCCAGATGAGGACGGCGGCGAGCCAGATGAGGATAGAGATGATGAAGTTTTTCCAGGGGGGGGTGAGGTTCCAGAGGGGCCAAAGGAGCCCGATGAGGGCGACCAATAAGACGAATCCAACCAGCCCAACTGTTAAGGGAACTCCGGGAGCATCCCAGCCGATGGCATCGGGGGTGATGCCCAGGCCGGTAAGAGCGATGACAGCCCAGATGAGCAAGATGAGGGCGAAGATGAGACCGCTGAGGCGCAGGGTTTTGGAGGTAAACGCGCCGCGCAAATCATCCCAGCCGTGGCGCAGGATGGGCAGGAGAATTAGGCTTTGTAAGCTAAAGGTGGTGAGCAAAAGGAGCAAAGGAACCAAACGGGTCAGAAATCCGCGCACGTAAGGGTCAACGACGATGTTGGCAAGATGCCAAAGTTGAGAACCAACGAACAGACCGATCAGCGAAGCAATGAGGCTAACCCAATATAACCAGCAATTGCGCACCCACACCAAGATGCGTTCACTCCATAGCGATGAACGGCGCACCAGCAAAGCGATACCAACCGCGGCGAATATCCCTAAGAGCAAAACGACAGCCAGGACAGCTCGGGGCTTGGAGAGGCCAAAAATCCATGCGCTGGCGGCTTCGCTGGGTTGTGCAAGGAGCAGCACCAACGCTGCCAGCGCACCGGCGGCGGCAGCCCAAAAGTAGGTTTGAAGCAGGGTCGATAAGAAATTTTTTTTCATGCGTAAAATTTCAGCCACAGAGCGTACGGAGTTTTTTCTCAGTGCGTTCTGTGTACTCTTTGGCAAAAATCAAGTTAATCAATCATCCAATTTCCGGCAAACATACAATACATGCGGGTAGGGCAAAATATCAATCATGCGATGCACGCGCACTTCAAAGCCCTGCGCTGCCAGCAGCGTAATCATTTCATCTTTGTGATAGTAGCGCAACGGGCCGCGAAAATCCATCAGCTTATCGAGTAGCCAGGTGAAGGCCATCTTCAGCCACGGGCGGGCGGTAATATCCTTAACCAGCAGCAACCCACCCGCGGGCAAAATCTCGGCGAAACGCGCCACCAGGCGCTGCGCGGCTTTCTCCGGTACATGATGCAGTAAATCCAGCACCACAATTGCATCCACCGGCTCGTCGAAGCGGTAGTCGCCCACATCGCTGGATTCAAAGCAAATGCGTTCGTCCAGGCCAAATTTGGCGCGCACCCCGCAGGCGGTAGCAATCCGCCGGGTGTTGATATCCACCCCGAGCATGTTCCGCTTGTCGGCGCTCAGGGCAAAGAAAAATGAAAATAGACCGAAGCCACAGCCTACATCCAGAATCTGCCCCGAGGTCGGCAGATATTGCTCAATCTCCTCCAAAATCCGCATATTCATAATCAAAAAGCGGATATACGAATAAGTGCGGATAACCCAATTATCGTAAGCGCGGATGATTTTTAATGTGATGGCACGGCTACGCGCCTCGGTGAGGTGATGATTCGGCATAATGGTATTTTTCGTCATGGGGCAGGACAAACGGACTCGCTCGAAGGCGGCGCGGCCAAAAGGTGCTGAGTCTCGTCCCAAATCAGAACTGCCGCCGCGTAGACCACATCCGAAGTTTCACAGCCCGCAATCAGCACGTCCGACCCGTTGGGCAAATAGGTTGGGATTTCATCGAGGGGCAAAATAACCTGCACGTCGCCGGTGCCAATCAGCGTAAAACCCAGGCGGTCGTAATCGCGCGGGCGGTAAGCTTCCCAGCCCGAGCCAGATTCGCCCTCGCCTGCCAGATAATAGCGCGGATAAAAAGCGCGTCCCTGCAAAATGATGGCTCCTTCGCCAGAGGGGAAAGCGTTGAACCCCGCGGCTTCAAAAGCAGCGATGGATTCGACTTGCGGCAAAGGCGCGTCCTGTGGTGAGATGGCCTTCTCGACAATCAACGGCGCGAGACCGATTCCTAGCACAACTACCGCGGAAAGCAAGGCTGGGCGCAACGGCGCGCCAAAATCTGGCTCGATCTGCTGCACGCGCTGCCAGGTGCTCTCACTTGCGGGGAAGGCTTCATCGGCGGCGGGGCTGCGGAAAAGCCAGGCCACGGCCCACAGGCTCAACTGCCCCAACCCGATAGAGAAATAGATATACCCGGCCCAATCTACAGGCAGCGAAAAGCGCCAACCCGAGAAGCGCGCCACGGCGGTGCTAAGGCTATAGGCCAGCGCCATCACCAGCGGAATCCAGCCGACCAGGTCGAGCTTCTTCCAGGCCGCGGCTAAACCCAGGGAAACCAACATTAAGTTGAAAGTCAACATCAACTTAATCCCGGTCGAGAGCGCACCCGCCCAACCTGCCTCCCAAACCGGCATAGCCTGAACATAGTTACGCACGCCGCAGCAATCTTCCCACAGGCTAGGCCAGTCGCCAATTTTGTAGTTGAAAGCCACCATATTGGGGTCTTGTCCCAGCCAGGGCGAGAGCGGTAGCGTTAGCAGCATCCCAATCTGATTGTGGAGCGTGTGTGGGATGACGAATCCGGCCACCACACCGGGATTTGCAAGGGTGTAATCGACAACGTGCTTGTTGAGGCGGTCGAGATAGTTTTTCCCGCTCTCGCCGGGGAGTTGCGGGAGTTTAAATTTGCCCACGTTTTCCGGCTCGGTGTAAAGCTCGGCGTGATAAGCCACCTGACCGGTCTCATTGAAGGAAGCTCGCCCGGTGATTTGATAACTGCGCCATACCCACGGCGCAATCGCCAGCCCCAGGCCAAGGAAGAAGAGCAGCAGCGCATTCATCAGAGGAGAAAGCATCACCACGGAGGCACGGAGCAGGGTTTTTTTTCGTTGCACAGAGAAATCTCTTTGTATTGCCTTATCGTTATTCCCTGTGTCCTTTGTGTCTTTGTGGTAAAACCGCCCCAAGAAGACAATCATGAATACCACCAAAATCGCCGCCAGCATGATGACGCTATTCGAGCGAATCAGCATCGAAAGGCCAAACACGCCCCCGGCAAGCACAGGCATCCAGCGGCGTTTGGCGGGATCGCGCAACCAAACGACCATCAGCCAGGTGAAGAGCAAAATCCCGAAGCCCACCGGTAAGTCGGACATGAGAATTTTCGAATGGACAATGCGAATATCGGCAGAGAGGGCAATGGCGTTGCGCTCGCGCAGAATCAGCAGCAGGGCCGCGATAACCCCCGAAAAGCGCGTGTGCAACGATTGGGTCAGCCAATAGACAATCACGGGCATGAGCGCCAGCAGCAAAACCTGAATATTGGTCACAGCATCGTATTCGTTGCCCACCAGGGCGTGCGCCAACACCAAAAAGATGACGTAGAGCGGCTTGCGCGTTACCCCGCCGAAGCCTTCGCCCAACAGCACGCGCTGCGCGCCGCTGTCGTAGAGGGCAGCATCAGAGTAGGGGTAAAGTTCATAGTTGGGGGCGCGCTCCATGGGGGCGTAGTAGGCGCGCTCCATGGGGGCGCTGCTCCACAGGGTGTAGGCGGCCACAAAGAGCAATACACTCATAACCAGATCGAACCACCCCCGGGCGCGTGCGTCTGTCCCGCCGCGGGCCAATATCCGCTCGACGAGCAGGAAGAGTAATCCCAGCAGCCAGGCCAGCCAGCCCTGCCAGGCCATCACGGGCGCGCCGGGCGCGTCCCAGCCCATGACATCGGGGGTGATGCCAAAGCCGGTGTAGGCGATAATCCCCCACAGTGCCAGCAAAGTGGCGAAAACACCCGCGCCCAACCAGAAAACGCTCTTTTGGGATGCGCTCCAGGTCAAACGGCCTTCGTAACGCAGGAGCGGCAAAATCAGAAGCAATTGCCAACTCATCACTCCGCCCCAGGCGATCAGCGGAACCAAACGCGTCAGCACGCCATGCAGAAATTCATCGGTGAGTGTGCCAGAGAGCCATAACAGATGACCAGCAATAACGCCACCGAGCAGGAAAAAGAACACTGTCGGATAGTAAAATTCACCGCGCTGAGCGAGAGATTGCAGATGCGTGAGGGTTTGGGGTTTGCGCCAGACGGTAAATGCTACCAACACAAAAACGGCGATCCCGACTAGCAGCACAGCCGCCAAAGCGAAGCGCGTTTTTGAAAGCCCGATGAGCCAGACATTTTGCATGTCGCCGGGGATGCGTAACAGGTAAATAAGCGCGACAACCCCCTCGAGAGCAGAGAGAAAGGCGAAAATGCTAAGGGTTTTGCCACGCTGGCTGAATGGATTCATTCAAAAACTCCAAAAACTGAACCACAACAACACGAAGGCACAAAGATTAAAAACTTCGTGGCTTTGCCGTCTCGCACCGGCGGCTTGCGGCACGAACGGTGTGCCGTTGTGGTAAGAATTATTACGGATAGTACGAACAATCGCCAATTTCTTCACGCGGGACAAAGAACCAGACATGTGTCTTGTCTTTCGAGTACTTAGGTTCGTAATAACAATACAACGGCTCCGTAACCCACTGTACCCAGGCATCGTTCTCAGCGTCCCATTGTTCTTCTTCGCGCGAGTAACGGATGCGCTGCGGATCGGTGATAATTAGTCCAAAGCGCTGCTCGGCGAGATCGCGGTAGAACGGCATCAAATATTCCATATCTTGCGCCAGGGCGCGATCCATGACCTGCTTCTTTTCGTATTCGGGCACCATAGGAATATCTACCACACCGAAGGCAATCAACTGGCGTTGATCCATGAACAAGACTTCGCCGCCCTGCGCGACAACATGCTCGGACTCAGTGATGAGCAAGTCGATGGTGTGCTCGACATACTGCTGCTCGGGGAGTTCCAGCGGCATGGCATCCATGATGGGTAAGAAAGCGGGAATCAAAGCCAGGAATAAAAAGAGAAGCTTAACGCCCGAGGCCTGTTCCTGCAAATTCGCAAGAATCTGCCCCCCGCCATGCTCCCACGCCGCAGCGGCAACAAAGATCAGACCAACAAGGAACATATCCAGATTGTGCAGGTTGCTGCCGCCGCCAATTTTAACGCTGATAATCAGGCCAATGCCCAGAAAGCCCAGCAATCCGCCAGCAACGGCCAGTTTTTGCCAGATGTTGAGCCGCCAGTTTCGAGATTTTTTTTCAACGCGAATAACACGAATGGGCGAGCGGCGCGAATTTTCTTTTGATTTTATTCGTGATATTCGCGCATTGGCGTCATTCGCGTTCCTTTTTTCTGACCATACCATCAGATAAACCAGCAAAATGATGAGGGGCAGAGCAGCCAGCATCAATTCCAGGACGATGCCCAGACCGTTGGTGGGGTTAGGCCACAGGCGCTCCCAGAGCAAGGGTTGATCGGTGAGGAAGGAGTTAGCGCCGCTGCTGACGGCTTCGACCGCGTCGGCGGTATCGGTGAAAATCGCCGCGGGGGTAGATGTTGGCAAATTGACCGGCAGCCCACCCTGGGCCGCGTTCGCCAGTCCCAATTGGCGCGAGATGCGCGCCCAGCCGCGCTGAATCCCCACGCCGCCAAATAATCCCGCCAGACCATACAATCCAACCTGTAGCCACGAACGCCAGGGCATACGCTCCCCGGGGGGCGTTTCGTCATCAAGCAGGGCCATCGTCACCGCCCAGACCGCCGGGGCAATCATCCAGGTCAGACGGCTGAGTTGGGCGTAGTATCCGGCCAAATAAATCAGAGGCAGGGCGATCCACAGCGGTTTGCGGCGCGCACCGGCGACGAGAATGGCGCTAAGAACGAGCGGGGTGTAAATGGGGCCTTGATAGAGGAACAGGAAGAGCCACACGCCAACCCAGAACCAATCTTTGCGGCGGCCGGGGAGGGCGCGCAAGGCTACCCAGCCCAGGAACAGGTACGGCACAGTGAAAACCAACGCCGACCACAGACGCACGCCTTCGAGCGTCACGCCATCCAATAAGAAAGGCAAGCCCCATAATGACTGCCGTCCAATGTCGATATACGCTTCGAAACGCTGAGTAAGCGGATAATTATAGAAGCGTCGCCCGTAAAGCCAGGAATAATCCCAAATGCGGTTTCCCTCCGACCAGGTCAACGAGAGGGGATAATCGACCACGGTGACGAACTCCGCGGCGAAGACAATCACCGCGCCCACGGCGACGAAACTGAGCCCCAAAGGCCGCCAGCAGATTAGATGACGCGGATGACGCGTGGCAAATACTGCCATCGCCAGCCCTACGGCTATGAGGAAGGCTAGCCGAAAAGCCGCGCCGGTGAGTTTGAAGCCAATCGGGGTGTAGAGAAAAATTTTTGCGGGCAGCAGAGCCAAGGCCGCAAAAATCAGCCAGCGCAGATGGCCGAGTTGGTCGCGCGTACGCGCCAGGGTCACAACCAATTGCTCGGTTTTCTCTGGCAGCCACAGGTTCATCAACCCCAGTACAATGGCCAACACGCCAAAAAGAATCATCCCGGCCAGGGGCAGACCCCAGGTGAGGGTGAACTTGCCGATCCAGTTCTGCGTACCTTCAACGACGGCGTAAAAATCACTCCCGGCCCAAATCAGCAAGAGCAACACAGCAAACGTAACCAGTAAACGCGCCATTAACGCGCGGTCAAATGGTTTCATACGGCACCACAGCGAAATTTAACGCAAAGATACAAGGGAACCAAGACGCAAAGTTTCATTTTTATTCTTTGCGACCTCGTACCTTTGCGACTTTGCGTTAGATTTTTAGAGTCTGCCATTTTGATATAAGCGCAAAAATAACGCTTCATAATCCGAACACATCCGCTCCAGGGTGTAGTGTGTCAGCACCAGACGGCGGCCTTCCTCAGCCAGCCGGGCGCGCAATGCAGCATCACCCAGCAATCTCATCAGCGCTGCTGCCAGCGATTGTACCTCACCCGGCGCAGGCAACAAGCCGTGCATCTCATTTCCGACCACGCTAGCAATCCCTTCTAATTCAGTGGCAATCACCGGCAGCCCCATGCCCATCGCTTCCAGCAGCGCCATTGGCAAGCCTTCAGAGAGCGAGGGCAACACAAAAATATCGGCGGCGTGCAACAGGGCGTAGACATCATCTCGCGTGCCTAAAAAGCGCAGCGATTTTTCGATACCAAGTTTTTTGGCCTGATTTTTTAAAGATGGATGGAGAGGCCCATCGCCGACCAGAGCAAATACCGCCCGAGGATGCAATTCCAGCACCGCGGGAATAGCCTCCAGGAGAATCGCATGGCCTTTTTGGTGGGTCTGTCGTCCCACAGTGATGACCAGCACCGAGGTTGAATCCAGTTCGAGCGCGTCCCGAAGGGCTTGCCTGTTTTCCGAAGGAAAAGTCTCCTGCGCGGGGATTTGCACCCCGTTGGGAATCAGAATCACCTTTTCGGGCCGCGTGCGTTCCACCGTCAACGTCAACTGCTGCACACGCGTCGAGACCGCCACCAACGCCGATGTCATGCGCGAATTCATCAACATCCCGTGCAGGCGCTCCACTACAGGCGAGATATTCTCAATCAACCCGTGATGTGATCCCACCCGCACCCGGACGCGTGCAAAAAAGGCCAGCGGCAGGCCAAGCAAATTGCTGTCCGGGGTGAAGGTTTCTATGATGTCGAACGGATCGCGGCGTAATAAACGCCACAAATTCCACAGGCCGCGCAGCAACCCGGCAACGCCGCCGCGGGTAGAATCCGGCTCACGGGCGTGCAAATCCACCACGGGGAAAGGGTATTTGGCGTTCCAATCCTCACGCAGATTGTCTTTATCATAAAAAAAGGCCGCCACCACCCGATAGCCCTGCGCGTGAAACCACGCAGCCTGCGTCAGCAACACGCGCTGCGCTCCGCCGATGGTCATTTGTGTGCCCAGAAATAAAATGGATAATCTCATATCAAGAGAATTTTAACGCAAAGACGCAAAGGACGCTAAGATTCTTGCATGATTTTTTCTTGGCGTTCTTCGCGTCTTTGCGGTTCAAGAAAAGCTTGCTTGATTTCAATCAAGCCGGGGCAGGGTACCACAGTGTATCATCGCAGATTACGCCATAGTGCGAGCAGCTTTTGACGCAGTTCCGGCCCGATCCACGAGGCCAGCCAGCCGAGATAGGCACTCCACTGGAATGGCGAATAACGAATAGCTCTCAGGCTATACGCACGGACTAACGGCATCTGTTCTGCTTGGCCCGCGGCAAGGATATTATGTCCGGCATTGCTATACAATTTTGCCCAAGCCCGACGGCGAAATTTCGACGAGAGAGCGGGATCATCATCCAGCGATTTTTGCAAATAGCGTTCAAAATCGGCGATGGCGCGCAAATCGGCTTTTGCACCCGAAGTATTTTCAGCGTGGGTGCGCATCGTAGTCAGAATCTCGGGGATGGCAGCAAAGCGATAGCGCCGCGCCACACGCCGCCACAGGTCAATATCTTCTCCCCAACGCATGGCCTGGTCGAAACCGCCAGTTTCGCTTAGAGCGGCGGCGCGCAGCATCACGCACGAAGGCGGGATTAACACCGACCAGTCGAGCAGCATCTCTGGGTACACATTTCCACTAAATCTCGAAGTGTCTCGCTCGGCCAGTAGATTGCCATCCATATCCACGCGACGAAAACTGCCATGCACCAGCCCAATTTCAATATCTGCATCAAGGTGGGCGGCCTGTTTTTCGAGTTTATCGGGGGCAAACAGATCATCAGAATCAAGAAAAGCAATATATTCACCCTGTGCCGACGCAATGCCCCGATTGCGCGCCGCCGAAACGCCGCGATTTTCCTGACGGTAATAGCGAATCTGTCCCGTATCAACCCACGGCTGGAGTACGGAGCGCGTAGCATCCGTTGAGCCATCATCTACAACAATAATTTCAACATCGCAAAATGATTGCGCCAACACACTCTCAATGGCAGCGGGGAGATATTCAGCACGGTTATAAGTGGGGATAATGACACTAACTTTGGGCATGGGACAAGGAATTTACCACAAAGTCACGAAGACACAAAGTTTTTTATCTTTGTGTCTTTGCGCCTTCGTGGTTATATTTTTACGCCAATATTTCACGCCAGCGCGCCACGCGACGGACGATCTCATCGGGGGTAATGGCATCGCTTTCGTGCAATGTCCATATCTGATCTTGTGTTTTCATGCCCAACGCAATCAGAATATTCTGATACAACTTCCAGCCGTGTTTGCGCGCCAAACGATACAAACGCACCGCGGTGATTCGCTCTAACTGACGAGCAATTTCCAGCGGCGGCGGGGTGGAGAGTTTGCCGTTGGCTTTGGCAGCAAGCATGTGGGCAATATTGGCAATCGCGTCGCCGCGGCTCATCATCAGGGGGGCGAGCCAGTTTTCCAGATCAACCCAGTTTTCGGGGATTTCGTTTTGCGTGAGCGCTGCTAAATATTCGGCCTGTGTCTCAAGCTGATCGGTGATGGTGTACCAGTCGGCATGCAAGAGTGCCGGGAACGGCTGCGGGGCCATCATATACACGGGCTTGTGCGCCGCGGCGGCTTCGAGCAAAGTTGTGCTATACGAAGAAACCACCACATCCGCGGCCAAAACCCACTCGCGCACCGTGCCATGTTTAATGAAATGCAGACGGTCGGGCAAATCTCCGGCATATTCGCGTACGCGGTCAATAAAAGTCTGTGCCGGGATCGCCGGGCGCGGCCGAATGATAACTTCTAATTCGTCAATTTTGGCGGCTTCACGCCACCACACAGACGCATCCCGCAACGAGTCGCGCGCAAAATCACGATATTCGTAAGCCTGCGCAGGGTCAAAGCCGCGCCGGATGCGGGCGCGCACCATGTGATCTTCAAAAAAGGCCCAGCCGTAATTTTCGGGGATGAACACCCAACGCTTTGCCGCATCCAGGCCAAATTGCGCCGCCAACGCTTCACGCTGATTGCCGTAATAATCCGCGTACGGTGGCTGATAAAGCGCATACGAAGGGTTGCCATTCACATAAATATGCTCCGGCGGCACGGCATGGCTCTGCAAATACTCGGCGAAAAAATCGCCCCAGGCATGATACAAAACAAATTTTTTGGCAAACTCGTCTTTGGGCGAATTCAGGTCTTTCTGCGCCTGCCCCAAAACCTGCTCATACGAAAGGCTGACATACTCCGCCGCGGGCCAGCGTGAGACGATTTTGTCGAGACCGGCTTCATGGATGGCAACACAATAGGGGAGCGCGACGACGCTCGGCCCGAAGGTGGTCAGTGTTTCATCAAGATGGTGCGTAATCGAGGCGATTTCCACGGTTAAGGCGGTATCACGCTCGATGATAGCCTTGACCGCGCAGGCAATATCTAGCTCGCGGGCAACGTGTTCGACGAAGTAGAGAATATCAATCTTGGGCATGGGACTTGGTCAACAAAAATTCGGTGAATGCCAAATCTTCGGGGGAATCAATATCTACCGAGGCGGCTGGTTCCATCTCATAGGGCAGGGTTTTGGCTCCGTAAAGCTGACCCAGCTCGAGGGTGGCGCGCCGAACAGCGAGTACGGCTGGCCCGTTGCGGGCGTAGACACGCGGCTTATCCTGCCGTCGCAGAATCATCTCACCGGGCATGAAGGGAGTCAGATAGCCCTGTGCGTCAAGCTGCATCAGCGAGACGGGGTTGAAGTGATGGGGCACGGCCACCACCGAGACGACAGTATCCGCCCCCTCGGACAGGAGCAACTCCACCGCCGCATCGATGTGTTCCGCCCGCCGCAGCGGCGAAGTCGGCTGGAGGAGTACCAATATATCCACATGAAAATCCTGCTCGGCTGCCAACCAATCTAACGTATGCTGCAAAACCGGCAGCATCGGGGTATCGTCGTCGGCGAGATGGGGTGGGCGCATAAAAGGCGCATCCACGCCACTGGCGCAGCCCACGGCGGCAATTTCGGGGTCATCAGTATTGAGTACAACCCGCGTCAAGGAGCGGCTAGCGAGGGCGGCTTCGCAGGTATAGGCCAGCAATGGCTTGCCCGCCAGGGAAATAATATTTTTGTGCGGAATGGCTTTCGAACCACCGCGGGCGGGGATGATGCCGAGGATGTTCAGGGGGATTCTCCGATTTTGTCGAAATTGGTTCAATCTAAAGAGATTTGTTGAAATGAAGTGCTTTGTAGAGACTGAATCATTTTTTTAAGTGATTGTTGGAAAGTAGCTTTAATATGGCTTCCGCCGCGCCGTAAGAAATTGCCGAAAAATAGGGGTGTGTGGGGTGCTCCGCACCCCACACACCCCTATTTTTCGAAAGTCTTTTCAAAGTTCTTTCCAAAATCT
>JACNJM010000005.1 GCA_014382605.1 Anaerolineae bacterium | reverse complement strand
GTATCGCCCACAATTTGCAAACTCTCTGCCGAAACTTTATCCAGCGTATCTTCGGTCGTGTGCCAGTAGGGATAATCGAAATCGATCACATCAACTGCCGGAATGCCCGCCTGCAAAAATGGCGTATGGTCGTCGAGCATACTATAGCCCATCATCGGAAGGAAATATGCGCTATACCCCAGAGCCGCGGCCTGTTCCCAAATCGAGAACGTCAACGCAATATCGGAATTACGCTCCATTTTAATATTCAAATCGGCATCGCCAACCATATCCACAACAATCACCGCGTCGGGCTGACCTTCCAATTCGGCGACAAAAGCGCGTGAACCGAGGATCCAATCCCAACCTTCGATGCGGCCGTTATCTTCAGCGTCGAATAGTACCAGCCAGATTTCCGCGGGATAATCAGCCGGGATGACGCGCGCCAGCTCGAGCAGGATTGCCACACCCGAAGCGCCGTCATTGGCCCCAGGGACGGGCAGCCCGCGCTTCTCCAGGTCGGGATCGTGATCGGCGTAGATGCGCGTATCATAATGAGCTGCCAGGATAATCCAGGGCTGCCCGTCTGCGCGGGCAGCGTGCCGCGCAACGAGATTGGTGATTTCATGCCCATCGATTTCTGCTGTCTGGGAGGCAGTTATCCATCCCGAGGCAGAGAATTCGGCCTGTGCCCATTGCAAAAATTGCGCCCGTCCGGGACTCTCTGGCGTGCGCGGCCCAAAAGAAAGCTGCGTCTCTATATCGGCCAGGGCGCGCTCACCATCAAATGCCGCGGCGGGCGCGCTCGCGGTAACAGCGAATAGCCAACCCGCAAGCAGCATCAGGCATAGTCCGGAGCCAAGAAAAATACTCAACCGTTTTTTCAATAGATACCCTCTTTCGCAGAAGAAAGCCCGAAAACAGGGGGAGCAAAACCCCCCTATTTTTTAGACATTGAAGGTTTCTGCCTGCAAGAATGATTCCAGAACTTCCAGGCTGCGCGCGGCATAGAATTGCATACGCTGACGTTTATTTCGGCGTCCCTTGCCCGATGCGGGCAGCGCGGGCAAAATTCCAAAATTGGCTTTCATCGGTTGAAAATCCGTTGCGCTGGCATGGGTAATATAGTGGCATAACGCGCCCAGCATCGTCTCTCGGGGCATTTCCAGCGGGGCCTCACCACTGAGCAGGCGCGCCGCATTCCAACCAGCTAACAGGCCAGTAGCAATATTTCCCGCGTAGCCCTCTACGCCAGTGATTTGCCCGGCGAAAAATAGATCGTCCCGCTGGTAAAATTGCAGCGTGGGACGCAAAAGTGCGGGCGAAAAAATAAAGGTGTTGCGGTGCATCTGTCCGTAGCGGGCAAACTCGGCATTTTCCAGGCCAGGGATCATGCGGAATACGCGGCGCTGCTCGGCAAACGTGAGATTGGTTTGAAAACCTACCAGATTATATAATGAGCCAGCCAGATTATCCTGACGAAGTTGCACTACGGCATGGGGACGTTTCCCGGTGCGAGGGTCTACCAGACCGACAGGACGCAAGGGGCCATAGGCCAGCGTTTCATCACCACGCTGACTCAATACTTCAACAGGCAGGCAGCCCTCAAAAAAGGTGTGCATCCCCGCCCGAACGCCTTCATTAATCTGCTGTTCAAATGATTTCAACTCGATGCGTTCCGCTGCGCGCAGCGCGCGAACAAACGCTTCGTATTCGCCAGCATTTAAGGGGCAGTTGATATAGTCGCCATCATCTTGCTCGCCGCGGCCATAGCGCGAGGCGCGGTAGGCGATATCCATATTGATCGAATCGAGGGCGACGATTGGGGCAATTGCATCAAAGAAATAGAGATGCTCCTGCCCGGTAAGTGTCGCCAGCGCCGTCGACAGGCGTTTGGAGGTCAGTGGGCCAGAGGCAATAATGGCCGGTTGTTCAGGGATCAATGTGGCTTCTTCGCGGATGATTTCGATATTTTTATGTTGCGCCAACCGTTGGGTTACCAACGCGGCAAACTGATCGCGATCCACGGCCAGTGCGCCACCCGCGGGAACTGCGGTCTCATCGGCGCAGGCGATAAGCAATGAATTCATGCGGCGAAGTTCATTTTTCAACAGGCCCGGGGCGCGGTCGTCCAGATTTGAACCCAGGGAGTTGGAACAAACCAGCTCTGCAAGATCACCCCCGGTATGGGCGCCCGTTTCGAGCCTGGGACGCATCTCGTATAATTTTACGGGCACACCGCGTTGAGCCGCCTGCCAGGCAGCTTCACTGCCAGCCAATCCACCACCAATAATGATTAATGTTTCCATAAATGCAATTTTACCAGCAGGGCAAACTTCTGCTACAATTATCTAAATGTTTCCAGTACTTTGGGATTGGCGCAATTCAATGCAATAGGGGGATATGTTCCCCAAAGCTACTCCGGCCAATTCTTTGGAATATCATGGTCATATGGCGCCGATCAAGCCCTGTATCAAGCCAAGCAAGCCGGACGCAATCGAGTTAGTGCAAAATGATAAAATCACCCTGGAATATGCAAATCAGAAAAAAACTCCAGCGCCAAGCCCAAGAACTTGAGAAAGAACTGGCGCTGCGAAAGCAAACCGAAGTCGCGCTGCTCGAAAGCGAAACGCGCTATCG
>JACNJM010000075.1 GCA_014382605.1 Anaerolineae bacterium | reverse complement strand
AAACACAAACGTTTTCACGCAAAGGCGCCAAGTCGCCAAGAAATAAGAGAGAAAAACAGCTTTGCGGCTCTGCGTCTTTGCGTGAGATGTGTTCATACGACTATTGACCCGTACAGAAATTTTGTTTTTAGCTCCCATCTCCCGAATCGGGGGAGGTACCGGGGTTGGGGGTCTTTTTGTATTTTGTTACCACTTTGTGACCAGTGCGCGACCGGATTTGTTACTAATTTCACATATACTCCTGTTATGGTTAGCGCAAGCTGGCCTTCCCAATAAAATTTGGCGAATACTTCGCTAATTGATTTTTGAAGTAGCTGCTACAGGAGTAAATATGAATACACAGTTAGATATTCTCAATCGGGTACGCAGTCTGGATAATAAAACGGTATTGCTGGCTATCGAAGAACTCCGCGCGCGCAGCATGTTAGCCGATGGCGCGCTGAGTGGGGCTACACTGTGCTATGCCCAACTACAAGATGCTGATTTGATGAGCGCAGATTTACGTTCGGTAGATTTTCATCAGGCTCATTTGGAGTATGCCAATTTAAGCGGGGCAAATTTACACCAGGCAAAATTGACACGCACTAACCTGCATGGCGCCAACCTCGATCAAGCCGATTTGAGTGAGGCAGATTTCTACAAGACGAATTTGCGGCGTGTTCTCAATCTCACCGATAAACAATTATCCACGGCTAAACGCCTGTGGGGCTCCATCATGCCCGATGGCGAACCCTACGATGGGCGTTATCGCCTTGCTGGCGATCTGGAACTGGCGCAATGGGCCAATGTGGACATTTACGACCCGGAAGCAATGGCGAAATTCTACGGTGTTTCGGTAGAAACCTATCAGGCACACAATTCATCGGTTGAAGTAGCATAAAAGAACCGCCGATGAATGCAGATACGCGCGGATAAAAATAGAAAATCAGCGTGTATCTGTGTGTATCTGCGGTTGAATAGGTTGTTCAGTGGAAAAAACAAACGCAATACTTACATTAGCCCGCGATATCGCTACGGCCTGGGATTGGACCGCGGAGTTTGAACAGCCCGCCACAAATCGTCTGGATATCTATCTTCCCTCTGTTGAGCAAGTTGTCAATGTCGCCGCGGGTTTTGTCGTGAAGCAATTAGGGTATTTGGGCGCCATCACCGGGCTGAATTGCGCCCACGAGAATCAGGCTCCAGAGGCACTTTACCATTTTTGCCGCGACAATGCCATTATCACCCTGCGGGCGCAGATTACCAGCCCGCTAAACGGCCTGCCCTCCCTCGGTCAAATTATTCCCAACGCAAAAAATCTGGAACGACACCTGCATCAGATATGCGCTGCCAGCACGGAAAATTCCTGGCGCTATTATTTCCCCGTAGATGAGTTTCACCTGGAATTGAAAACTGAAAATGAGAAAATTACCGCTTTTACTTTGGCTGCTGATGCTGTGCCCGTCGCCAATCAAACACTCGACTGGCAACAGACGCTGGAGATTTTAACCCATATTTATCAGGCCAGTCCGCAAGCGCATCGCTTAGCTTATTGTTTGGGGCTGGAACAACTTGCCGAGGTGAACGTTCCGCCGCGTGCGCAGGCATTACGACTTGTGCTGGCAGAATTGGAACGCATTGACGAAACGATCCAAATGTTGGGCGAGATAGAGAAAACCGCGGGATTCACCCCCTTTGTGGTGACACAGCCCAAGGGCGCAGCCCCATTTTGGAACTGGATCAACCTGATGGGTAGTACGCAGGCCATCATTCCTGGCGGTGTAAGTGCCGATCTTTCTGCTTCTCGGGCCAACGAAATTTTGGCTGCCCTCCATACACTGGATGCACAATTGCGCGGCGCGCTCGATCAAATTACCAACGACCCCCAATATCAACAGTGTTTACAGGGCAAAAATAAACGCTCGTCACGCCAAACCGACTTGATGGGCGTAACTGGCCCCCTGGCGCGGGCTGCCGGTGTGCCGCGTGATCTGCGCGGTGATGCTCCCTATGCGGGCTACCCAAACTATTCAGTCAATCTTGTATTGGAAACCGCTGGTGATCTCTTTGCCGGATTGATGGTGCTGCTGGTTGAATTGGGCGAGAGTATTCAGTTGATCCGTCAGGCGCTGCATAACCTGCCCACAGGCGGCCTTGCCGCGCAAATGCCCCCGGCTATTCCGGCGGGCGAAGCTATCAGCCGGGTTGAAGCGCCTCAGGGCGAATTATTCTATTTCCTCAAAAGTGATGGCAGCGTCATCCCCCAGAACGTTTCCGTTTGCACCCCAACCGCTTGCAATTTTAATAGCGTGATGAAATTTACTATCGATACCCCCCTGAGCGATCTGCCATTGGTGATGTCCGGGTGCCTCCCAGCATCCATTTTTAAAAATCGATCCCTGCACATTCAGGATTTAGCGAATGTCGTTTAGCGAGATAGCGAATTACAATTTTTTATTTTCTACCGTATATTCGTATATTGTGAAGAAACCACAGATGAACACCGGACAAACGCCGATTTTTTCTTTTTCATCTGTGTGCATCTGTGGTTACGTGTGCCCTTTAGGGTATTTTGGATCAGAATTGCAATTATAAAAATATAGCAATAAGGAGAAGCAATGAGTTTTAAGGTAATTCCAAA
>JACNJM010000249.1 GCA_014382605.1 Anaerolineae bacterium | reverse complement strand
CCATGGGAACCGCGATGGGAGGCAATGGGTTTTTAATTGGGGGCGAAGCAAATCTAGTCACGGCAGGTATCACCACCCAGGCGGGCTCCCCGATTTCGTTCAAAGAATTTCTCAAGATCGGCTTACCAATCACCTACATTACTTTGTTTATCGGCAATCTGTGGCTGATGATTCGTTTTGGAGTTTTTTGAGAGGAAAAGCATGAGAATAATTTTATATCCCACTCGCGGAGGTCAGAAGAGTTATCCAAACCAGGATGCTGTGATTGCTCTTGCCAAGAAATGGAAAGCAAAGCTAATTTTCCTGTATATCTCAAATGTTCATTTTCTGGAGAAACTGGGGCCTGTCAGGCACACCAAAGTAGTTCAGAATGAATTGGAAGATATGGGAGAGTTCCTGCTCGCTATGGCCTGTGAGCGTGCGAAAAAAGCCGGATGGAAAGCCCAGACAATTGTGCGGCATGGCTCTTTTATGGAGATTGTTCACAACGTAATCAGCGAGCATCAGATTGATACTCTAATAATCGGTGCTCCCGGTTCCACACATGCGGCCACTACCACGGATTTTTTGCAAAGTTTGATCCAGGAAATCCAGGAAGCGCACCAAATAGAAGTGTTGGTTGTTCAGGACGGGGACATAATTGACCCTTAACAATCTTGGATAGTTTGTTCATCAATAACCTTTTCTGCCCACCATGTGCTGGGTAGTTTCCTTGAGATCACTCTTTTCTATAATAACTTTATGCCAGACACAATGGTGTGTGGGCAAGCTTTGCCAAGATCCAAAATTGAAAAGGCATAGGCAGACATAGCGACCGAAACATCAGCAATCTGCCAAATAGGATTCCGGCACTGGGTTCGGCTTTCACCTGTACTATTTCTCGCCAGGCATCATTCATGGTTTCACAATCACTGTCTTTTCACCATTGTCGGAAGTATTCATAGACCGTTTGACATAGGGTAGCATCCTCTAGGAGTAGCCACTCCGCAATAAGAAATATCGCATTCACAATTTTTCGTGGCCAACTGCCTGTTTTTTTTCAGGCGACACAGGTGCATAAACGGGATAGATAGTTGATTTGAAAAATCACATTCTTCCCTAACCCAGGTTTGCATAGGCAAAATCGATACAAACGTTATGTTCCGGGACAGCACTAGTGTAGCCTATACCGCTGGCATTGAATTGTTAGATGATCTAAAGTTCGTCAAGTCGATTATTAGGGAAGTCAAAAAGGGGTTGGTGATTTTTCAAAAATAATCGATGCATTATAAAAGCGAAGCTGTCACTAGGCGCAAGATAGGGACAGCTCAGAATTCAAGATTCCATTGTGGCTTTGTTTTCTTGTTGCCGGTGGATATGCCATTTTTGGGGTGAATATAGCACTGAGAGCGTTTAGAAAAGCAATCAAAAAAGCATAGCTATCAGGTAATAGGTTTAATATTGAAATAGGTAACATCAGCGCTACTTGACGATTTTCAGGGGAGAAATTATCATTCTGATAAGTAATTCTGATGCGACTTATACCCCCTGAAAACCATTTTTTTGCCAAAAACGGGGAAGGAAGTGGTTCGGAACTCGTCCGGTTAGGGTCATCCGACACAAAAAGACCGCCAACAGATGATGTTGAGCGGTTTTTGTCTATGATTCGCTTTGATTCTAGAGAGAAGCTACATGATTTGATGGAAAAGGGCAGGAATTAACTTTCTATTTTTGCTAAAATGGTTCGAGTCCGCATAAGCGTTTTGATCAGTTTTTAGGTTGTAGGTTCAAGTCCAACACCCAGTTAGTAGAGTTTTCAAACTCATTTTGAGAACAATTCTTGATAATATTTTTTATTCCAGAGAGAATATTTAAATAATTATCGTGTTTATCTTTCACAAATTTTCCAATATATGATGGCAACATATTTTTGTAATAGTTTACTTTTGTCAGAAATGTCTCACGAAAAATAATCATAATTGAGGGGAAATTCTACTTGTTTTGGTTATATAATGACACATGTATATGAATGAAAAGGTGCTTTTCTCCCCTACGCGAATGACAAAATAAAAATGGTAGCCCTTACTACTCGCGAGCGTGATCTCTTGAAGGCCCTGTTGGATGCTAGAGCGCCAATAGCGGCTGAAGAATTGGCCGCAGAAATGCGGTTGACGTCGCGACAAGTTAATTATGGTTTGAAGGGGGTAAAACGCTGGTTGTCACATCATAATGTTGAACTGCAAATCACTCCGGGGGTTGGGGTCGAACTGAATTGTTCGCTAGACCAATCTGAACGACTGCGCCAAGATTTGGCTTCTGTTAGGCATATGCAGCTTATACTCTCAGCCGGGCAGCGCCAGCAATTGTTGGCTTTGGTCCTACTGAAAGCAGACGAACCGATGGTTCTATCGGATTTGGAAGAATTGGCGAAAGTATCGCGATCTACCATAATCAAAGACCTGGATGTCATCGAAGAATGGATCAGCCAGCGGGGGATGACCCTGACGCGCCGACCGAATTTTGGGATTGAGATTGAAGGCAGCGAAAATCTGCATCAGGAATTGATTGCAGCCTGGTTATGGGGGGAAACTCCCTTTGGGGAACCACTAACCGAAATCACACACACGAATGGATTAGTTTTCTCTTTACATCAGGATGCTGGCTTACTACCCTTGGTGAGGCATGGCGATAAGATTATCCAAAGATGGAATATGGGACGCGTTTTTGCACAAGTGGCCTACGCCGAAGCCCAACTTGGTGGCCGTTTCACGGATGATGCTGTGTTGCACCTGGCTTTGGTTTTCGCTATTCAATCAGATCGAGTTGAACGCGGTCACCATTTAGATGTTCCTGCACAGCGTATCCAGTGGTTGAAAGAATTGTCGGTTTGGAATGTGGCCAAAATGGTCACCAAACGTTTGGGTTGGCGACTGACTCCTGAGTGGTGCGATATCGATGTTGCGGGAATTGCTATGCATGTTCTGACCGCCCCGCGCAATGAACGCTGGCCGGGCGATCTGGAATTGGATGACAGTTTTCACGGTCTTGTGGGGGAGATTATGAAACATATAACAGCAGCTTTTGATACCCCAGAGATGGAGCAAGATCGAACGCTGCACGATGGCATTGTCAATCATGTTATTCCAGCCTGTCTGCGGCAGAAACTCAATATGTGGCAACCTGCCCCACCCCCGACAACAACGTTATCCGATCGATACGTTTCGGAGCATCAGGTTGCCAAGAAGCTGGCTGCGATCATCGGGAAAAGCACATCGGTCCAATTACCGGAAGTAGAAGTTAATAATATTGCATCTTTGCTACGGGCGGCGCGCATTCGCATCCGCCCGTATCGATTTAATCAAGTCTTTATTGTGTGTCCTAGCGGGATGGCAACCGCTCAGTTGTTGATTGCCCGCCTTGAAGCGCGTTTTCCCCGCCTGGGGCCGCTGAATGTCGTCTCGCTGCGAGCGTTGAGCGATGAACAGATTGCTCAGGCTGAGCTGATCATTTCCACTGTTCCCCTGCCAAAAGTGATCACCCAAAAGATTGATGTTATTCAGGTACATCCTCTTCTGTTGCCCGAAGATGTCGAAGCGATAACGGAGTATCTGACTTGAAATCTCCCCCAATTTTGTTTGCACAGCAGCGTTCCGACCGCTGCTTGTAAAAGGGATTAATTCCCATTTTTTGGCCGCGGAGAAATCCGCCAATCAAATCTTATTTTTATAAGGAGATATATTATGAGAGAAAAACTTCAACGTTTAGGTGGCTTTTTGGCCGGGATGATCATTCCCAACATTGGCGCTTTCATCGCCTGGGGTTTGATCACTGCACTGTTCATCCCCACCGGATGGACTCCTAACGAGAAATTCAGCGAACTCGTTGGACCAATGATCGTTTACTTGCTGCCGATACTGATCGGTTACACTGGTGGTAAGATGATCAACGGCGTGCGCGGTGGTGTGGTCGGCGCAGCCGTGACGATGGGCGTCATTGTCGGAACTGACGTCCCGCAATTCATGGGCGCGATGATCATGGGCCCGCTAGGTGGCTGGCTGATCAAGCTGGTTGACGACGCGCTGGAAGATAAAATCCCCGTCGGCTTCGAAATGCTGATTAACAACTTCTCAGCCGGAATCCTAGCTACGATCGTTGCTTTATTTGGCTACGTAGCAATGTCGCCAATACTCACGGCAATCAGCACTTTTGCCGGAGGCGCTGTGGACTGGCTGGTGAGCGCCAAGCTGCTCCCCCTGGCCGCGATCGTTATTGAACCCGCCAAAGTATTATTCCTGAATAATGCGCTGAATCATGGTGTACTGGCCCCCCTGGGCGTAGCCGCTGTCGAAGAGTCTGGCAAAGCCATTCACTTCTTGCTAGAGACAAACCCTGGGCCCGGTCTGGGGCTCCTTGTAGCTTTTTACGTCGCAGGTAAAGGCATGCTCAAAGAGTCAGCACCGGGCTCTATGATTATACACTTCCTGGGCGGAATTCACGAGATTTATTTCCCCTATGTGTTGGCTCACCCCATCATGATCCTGGCAATGATCGCCGGCGGCTTCGCTGCGGATCTGTGGTTCACCTTGCTGAATGCCGGATTGGTGGCTACACCTTCCCCCGGTTCGATCTTTGCCTATCTGGCGGTGATCCCCAAGGGACAGCACTTCGCGGTTCTTACCGGCGTCTTGATCGGCGCGGTGGTTTCTTTCCTGGTTGGCGCTTTCATCCTGAGAGTGCGCCCGGTTCGTGAAGATGAAGATGAGGAAGAAGAAGTTGGCGGCGGCGCGGCAGCCGTGCCCGGCCTCAGCTAATTCGATATTTGCGGAAAGTGATAGGCTTCTTTTTCAGAAGCCTATCACTTCATCAGAAAGCAAACAGGTTTATGAGGAAACCAGGAAGACAGGAGTGTTGGATGAAAATTCATGGTTTCCTGGCTTTCTCATAATAAATAACTAGTATATAGGAGTATCTCATGGCAAATTCTATCCTCGCGACAGATGTCGAAACCATTATCCTGGCCTGTGAAGCCGGTATGGGTTCCAGCCTGATGAGTGTTAATGCCCTCAAAAAGAAGCTGAAGAAAGCCAAAGTTCAGGGCGTAAAAGTTGTCCACAAGCCCGCTCGTGACATCCCGGCAGGGACAAAACTTGTGATTGTGCACAAGGGCTTGGCAAAGGTTGTCGCCTCAAAAGCCCCTAATGCCGTAGTCGTTACCTTCAATCATTTCTTCAACGATCCAGCTTTCGACCAGCTTGTGCAGGCTTTTGTTGATGGCAGCGAAATCGTTTCATCAGGGGGGTAAATTGTGGCTATATTGGCGCTTGATCGCATTCAGGTACAGGCTTCCGCAGCAGATAAACAAGATGCCATTCGAAAAGCGGGAGAGTTGCTCGTCAGCAGCGGTTGTGTAGCCCCAGCCTATGTAGATGGTATGCTGGCCCGCGAAGAGACCATGTCCACATATTTGGGGATGGGTGTGGCAATCCCGCATGGGGAGTACGACAATAGAGATGATATTTTCCAGACCGGCATCTCAGTGCTGCAACTCCCGGATGGTGTGGAGTGGGAAGAAGGCGAGAAAGCCCACCTCATTATTGGGATTGCAGCGTCGTCGGATGAGCATGTGGGCGTTCTGGCTCAATTGGCAGAAGTGCTTGAAGATGAGGACCTGACCGAGAAATTGATCCAAACCAGCGACCCGGAATTGATCCTGTCTACTTTGGGGGCGTGATTTGCTCTCCGACCGCGGTCAGCCGACCGCGGTCTATCAACCAGAAAGCGAAAGTTGGTACTTCTATGAAGCAACAAGACATCGTTATCCAAAATCCAACCGGGTTGCACGCACGTCCGGCGAAAATCTTTGTCAATATTGCTAAGGGCTTTCAGGCTGACATCCGCGTATTTCATGGTGAGAAAAAAGCCAACGCCAAAAGCCTGATTTCACTGTTGACCTTAGGTGTTGAAAGCGGAAGCCAGATTCACATCGAAGTGGATGGCGAAGACGAAGACGCTGCCCTGACGGCTTTGGTTGAGGTGATAGAGAGCGGTTTGGGCGAAGAAGAGCTAATAGAACGAGTTGCCAATGAAGTAGAACAAGCTCCGGAGGCAGTAGCTCCCGAAAAAGAGGGTAAACCCCAAACGGAGTCCACCGCGCTCCCTGAAAATAGTATTCAAGGTATTCCGGGTGCGCCGGGGATCGTCATCGGCCCGATTTATCATCTCAAACACACAGAAATCAAAGTTGAAGAGACTTTCGAGAGTGAATCGGCGGAAAAGAACCAGTTGCAGGCAGCGATTGAGAAGGCCAAGGGGCAATTGACACGGCTGCATGCCCAGATGCTGGCGCAGGGCGTTGGAAGCGAGGCCGCGATTTTCGACGTGCATATGGAATTGTTGGATGATGTTGAGCTGCTAGATGCCGTGTTGGCGAAGATCAATCAGCGGCAGAGCGCGGCTTTGGCATGGCAATCGACGATTGATGCACGGGCTAAGGTTGTAGCCGGGTTGGATGATCCCCTGTTGGCTGCGCGCGCTGCTGATTTGCACGATGTTGGCTATCGTGTGCTGCGCATTCTTGCAGGCGCAGATGGCGAGAACTCGGTTTTTCCTGATCATCCGGTGGTTGTGGTGGCTGATGATTTATCACCATCAGATACGGCCTCACTGGATCGTGATAAAGTTTTAGGCTTTTGCACAGCCAGCGGCGGGCCGACTTCCCACACGGCAATTATTGCTCGTGCTTTGAGTTTGCCTGCTGTAGTCAGCGCGGGAGAGCGTGTGCTGGCGTTGGACGATGATATCACCGTGATTTTGAATGGTGATTCAGGTTGGATCACGCTAAAGCCGGGGGATGATGAAATTGCTAAGGCCAAAGCCATGCAGCAGGCAGGGCAGGAGACACGCCTTGAAGCGCAGCGAGTTTCTGGGGAGCCTGCCATCACGATTGACGGTCACCGGGTTGAAATTGCCGCCAATATCGGCGGCGCAGCCGAAGCTCGTGAAGCATTGATATCTGGCGCGGAGGGTGTGGGACTTCTGCGAACTGAATTTTTGTTTTTAGAGCGTACTAATCCCCCTTTGGAAGACGAGCAGTTTGCCGTTTACCGTGATATTGCCCAGGCTATGCAAGGTGCTCCGGTAATTGTACGCACGCTGGATGTAGGCGGTGACAAGCCACTGCCGTATATTAAGATGCCCGAAGAAATCAATCCGTTTTTGGGCGTGCGCGGCATTCGGCTGTGTTTAGCACGGCCTGAATTGTTACGCGAGCAGCTTCGAGCCGTGTTGCGGGCCGCGCAGCAGGGCACGCTGCGGATCATGTTCCCGATGGTGTCTGATCTCTCCGAGTTGCTGGCCGCCCGCGCCCTGGCCGACGAAATCTGCACCGAGTTGGATGTTCCCAGTGTTGAGATGGGTATTATGATCGAAGTCCCCTCGGCCGCGTTGATGGCCGATGTGTTCGCTGAGCACGTTGACTTTTTCTCGATTGGCACCAACGACCTGACACAGTATACCCTTGCGATGGACCGGATGCACCCGCAGTTGGCGGGCAAATCGGATGGCCTACACCCGGCGATATTGCGGCTGATTGATGCCACGGTTAAAGCCGCACATGATGCTGGAAAATGGGTCGGTGTTTGTGGCGAGTTGGGTGCGGACCCTCAGGCTGTGCCAATTCTCGTTGGATTGGGCGTGGACGAGTTGAGCGTCACTGTTCCCGCAGTGCCGACTGTCAAGGCGCAAGTGCGTGCCCTGGATTATTCAGAGACACAAACGTTAGCGCGCAGGGCTTTGGCCTGTGCCACAGCTTCAGATGTACGTCAGCTTGTGGAGAAGTAGAAAAATGCTATCTCACTCTCACGCAAAGCCGCGGAGAACGCAAAGAAAATAGAATAGAATACTTTTGCGTCTTGGTGACTTGGCGTGAGAAAAACGAAGTCACCACAAAATCGTAAATACGAAAGAGAAAAAATGACTAAAAAATATCAACAGTATCGTTCTGCCAACGCGCCTGTGCCCGAAAAAACTTGGGCCTGGAATCTTTACGGCGCGGGCGTTGAAAATATCGGTCGAGATAACAAACCGGAGCAATTCGACATCCCCGAACCAGGCGATGACCAGTTGCTCGTGCGCATCGACAGCGTCGGGATGTGCTTCTCGGATGTAAAAATCATCGACCAGGGAGGGGGGCATCCTAAGCTATACAACCGTGACCTCTCCAAAGAGCCGGGCCGCCTGGGACATGAGGTTTCGCTAACCATTATCAAGGTTGGTGCGGATTTACAAGATCAGTATCATCCCGGTCAGCGTCTGGCTGTCCAGCCGGATATTTATCAACAGGGCAGGGTTACCGCCTACGGTTACACCATCCCCGGCGGGATGATCCAGTATCATCTCATCGGCCCCGAAGTGCTGGATACCGACGAAGGCGCTTGCCTGCTGCCCCTGGAGGGCGAGATCAGCTACGCCGCGGCTTCACTGCTCGAGCCCTGGGGCTGCGTACTCGGCGCCTATAGACAGCGTCGTCGGCTCAACCCGAAAGAGGGCGGCATCATGTTGATCGTTGGCAATCCCGACGATGAGCGTGAATACCAATTCTCCGCCGGGCTGGATGCCCCCGCAAAGATCGTTCTCTGCGATGCACCTGCTTCTGTCAAAGCCGTGGTTGATGCCACCGACGCCGAAGTTTTCATTCACGATGGCGTAGAAGATTTTGCTGTCCTTTCACAAGAACTGGCTGGCGGCGAAGGTTTTAACGATGTTGTCGTTCTTGACCCCCGCTCCGCGGACACGGTCAGCGAGATCGCCAAAGAGATCGCTTTCCGCGGCACGATGAATATGATCGGCACCCAGCCGCTTGATGGTCGCCCTGAGAGCGATCTGGGACGCTTGCACTACCATTACATCGCCTTTATCGGTAATCAAGGCCCCGATATTGCCGCCTCTTATGGCGAAGAACGCAATCGCTGTGAACTTCAAGCCGATGGCACTGCGGTCTTCATTGGTGCCGGTGGCCCGATGGGGCAGATGCACGTTCAACGTGCGATTGAAATGGATAATGGTTCCAATGTTTTAATCGCTACTGAAGTCAACGAACTTCGCCTTGACGCACTCAACGAGCGCTTTGTGCCTCTCGCTGAAGAATATGGCAAGAGCCTGCACGTCATCAACCCTGTCACTTCCGAGAAAAAACTCTACGATTTGGTGATGGAAGTTACTGATGGTAAGGGCGCCGATGATGTCATCGTCAGCGTTCCTTCCGCAGCCCTGATGACCGAAGCCGACACATTGATGAATGAAAATGGCATGATGGTTTTCTTCGCTGGTGTCCCCAACGGCACAATGGGCGCGTTGAACCTGAGCAACGTCTACCTACACAACGCCCAATACACCGGTACCTCGGGGCTGACCATCCACGATCAGGCCGCGGTGTTACAGCGCGCCAACGAAGGAGCGCTCTCGCCCGGACGCATGGTCGCCGCTATCGGTGGGATGAATGCCGGACTGGACGCGATTGATGGCGTGATCAACAGCAGCTATCCAGGTAAGATCGTCATCTTTCCCCAAATTCAGGATTTGCCCCTGATGAGCCTGGACGAGCTGGCTGAGAAACTCCCCGCGGTCGCAGAAAAACTTGGCCCCGGCAATGTCTGGACAGCCGAGGCCGAAGCCGCTCTGATTGAATCACACTGGCAGCCCGCCGCATGAGCAACATTTACACACTCACGCTCAACCCGGCCGTAGACCGTGAGCTGACCGTCCCGGCCATCGAATTCGATGCTGTGCTGCGAGCTTCTGCCTGGCAGGTCGATTTCGGCGGCAAAGGCTTCAATGTCTCGCGGATGTTGAAATCGCTGGGAACTACCAGTACAGCCCTGGGCTTCGCGGGTGGCAAGAGTGGCGAGCTATTGCGCGACGGCCTGGAATCGTTGGGCATCGCTGCCGATTTCATTTGGATCGATGGCGAAACGCGCACCAATATCAGCATCGTCACCGAGGCGCACGATCATTATGTTAAAGTCAATGAGCCAGGCCCCACCATCTCATTCGCCGAACAACACCAATTGCTGGATCAGGTTCGGGCATTGAGCCGCCCTGACGATTGGTGGGTTCTGGCAGGCAGTCTCCCGCCGGGCCTCGCATCGGATTTCTACGCTCAATTGGTCGAAATTATCCAAAGCGGGGGCGCTCATGCCATCCTCGATACTAGCAGTGATGCCCTGGCTCAGGGCTGCAAAGCTGCCCCTTTCCTGGCAAAACCCAATGATGTTGAGATCCAGAAAATCACCGGGCTTCCCGTGGATAATGAAGCGCAAATCATCGCTGCCGCCCAACGACTGGTCGAAATAGGCGTTTCCAATGTGGTTGTGTCGCTCGGCAAACGGGGCGCCATGCTGGCAACCCCAGATGGACACCGGTTGGTGAAAAGCCCAAAAATTGAAGAGCGCAACCCCATCGGAGCGGGCGATTCCTTGGTTGGTGGCCTGGTTTGGGGATTGAGTCAGGAGATGCCACTGGTGGATGCCTTGCGTTGGGGTGTAGCCTGCGGCGCGGCCGCGGCCAGCCTTTCTGGAACCGGAGTGGGTTCGCGCGAATTAGTGGAAAAATTGGTAACAATGACAGAAGTTCAGCAGATCTGATACGCGGATGTTATGCTAACCACCAAAATTGTCACCATCGAACGTTTTTTGCTGGATACCCAACCGGATTACGCCCGCGGGGACCTGACGGCCTTATTGTACGATCTGGCTTTAGCCGCCAAAGTCATTGCTTCTCAGACTCGGCGGGCTGGCTTGCTGGACATCCTGGGGTTTGCGGATAATGTCAACATCCAGGGCGAAGAGCAGCGCAAGCTGGATGTCTATGCCGATGATATTGTCGTACGCCTGAACGATCACACCGGACGTCTGTGCTCCATGGTTTCCGAGGAGCGCGAAGATTGGATTCCGATTCCCGCCAAATACCCTAAGGGACACTACGTGCTGGTTTTCGATCCACTGGATGGCTCTTCAAATATTGATACCAACATCAGTGTTGGCACCATCTTTGGGATTTACCGCGCCCTGGACGACGAGCGCCGTGGACGGTTGGAAGATTGTCTGCAACCTGGCAGGGATATGGTCGCTGCGGGGTATATTCTCTACGGGACCAGCACCATGCTGGTGTATAGCGCTGGACAGGGAGTCCATGGCTTTACATTGGATCCTGCCTGGGGAGAATTTTTGCTCTCCCATGAGGGGATTCGTTTCCCCGAAGCACCCAAATATTACAGTTTCAACCACGCTTCCGCAGGTCGCTGGAGCAAGCCGATGAAGCAATACGTCGATTGGCTCTCCGCTTCCCAAACCCCGATCTTGTCGCAACGCTATCTTGGCTCGATGGTGGCCGACTTTCATCGTAATCTGATCCACGGCGGGGTATTTGGATACCCTGATGAGTACAACAAGCCGGATGGTAAAATCCGCCTGCTATACGAAGCTGCACCCCTGGCGTTCCTGGCTGAACAAGCTGGTGGTTATGGATCAGATGGTAAAGGTTCGTTGCTGGATATTCGCCCGACGCACATCCACCAGCGCACACCTGTTTTTATTGGCAACCGTAATCTGGTTGAGAAGGCCGAAGCCTTCATCGTCGGATCGTAGAGACAAGAGGAGATATTATGCCGTACACGATTGAAGAGAAAAAAACCTATCCTAATCCCGTTGACGCAGTTTATGCAGCCGCGCTGGGCGCGGTGGAAGGTCTGGAAGGAAAGGTGGTCAACCAAGATTCCGAAGCTGGAACCATTGAAGTAAAATTCAATAAAACCATCCATGGAAAGGTGCTGGGGGACCGCACCGAGGCAAAGATCACTCTACGCGCGAATGAGGAATCTCCGGATGCAACGGATGTCTCAGCAACCATTTACCCTATTGATCCAGTAGGGCGAAAACTGATGTTTGGCGCCCGCAAAGGTGTACCCCGAACTGTGCTAAATTGGTTTTTTGCCCATATTGAGCATCGGCTTGATAACGAGTAGAAAGGAAACACCGGCGTTACTTGACGATTTTTGATGTGAGAATTATCATTCTTAAAAGCAATATTGATGTGACTCATTACCCCCGTAAACCGACTTCTTAGGCCAAAATCGGGGAAGGGTGCGGTTCGAGTTACGTCCGGTTAGGGTCACAACTCGAACCGATCACTGATGTTGATCGGTTTTTATCTATGTTGCGATTTGATTCTCGAGAGAAATTGAAAGATTTCCCATTGGAGTAAGGGGGAATTACTTGCTTTTTTTATAAAAAGTGGTTCGAGTCCGGTTTGTAGTTTTACTGAAACAGCGAAGAATGCCCCGACCTGTGGTCGGAGATGAATTCGCCTAAAGAGATAGAGTTGGTATACTGATGAGATGGAGCTAAAGCGAACCAGTCATACAGTATATGAGACAAAATATCATTTGGTATGGGCGCCAAAGTATCGGAAATGGATATTGCGTGATGATGTCCGCGAGAGAGTGGAAGAGCTATTCTACGAGATAGCAGAGAATCATGAAATTGAGATAGATGCGCTAGAAATAGCCGAAGATCATGTGCACTTGTTCGTGTCATTTCCACCGCGAATGTCGATATCAAACGTAGTAGGGAAGCTAAAAAGCATAACAGCGAGTGTAATATTTCGAGAGCATCCCGAAGTGAAACGAGAGTTATGGGGTGGGCACTTTTGGCAAGTAGGATACTTCGTAAGGACATCAGGCGACCAAGTGACAACGGAAATGATTAGGAATTACATTGAATACCACAAGAAAGAAGAAAAATCACTAAAGCAGTTGAAGTTGTTTTAGAAGCCCCGGGCTGTGGCCGGGGAGATTCACTTAGTTTTGCGGTTGTTGGATCGAGTCCAATACCCAGTTAATTAGGTTTCTAA
>JACNJM010000006.1 GCA_014382605.1 Anaerolineae bacterium | reverse complement strand
GCATCTTCGGCGAGATTCTTCAGACGGCGACGTTCTTTTGAAGGCGAATTACTTGGGTTATACCAGTATGGTGTGCCCACCTTTACGCTGTGCGACTCCTGAATAGCAACCGGGTAATAGGCTAATTTTTGCCCGGTTTGCTTGTAAAACATCTCCCCCAAGCGGAAAATAGTCTTTTGGAAGGGCGCCATGTTTGTTTGTGGATTCAGCCCCAGGCTTTCGTCTTCGGGGAAGACCAGCAGGATTTTCCCATCCAGCAGACAGGCCAGACTCTCTTCCCAGGTGGTTTGCATATTTTTGTAGCCGCGATGTACCGGGATGCAACCAACAGACCTCAGCAACGGCACAGTAATGTGAGAAAGCCCTTTGGATACGATCCTGCTCAGGGGCGGGCGTAATTTCAGGCGGCGCTCGACGAAATCCATATTCAGGTAGGCGGCGGCTTTTTCGTAATCAACCATGTGTTTGTGGATCCAGGGATGCAGCCGCAACGGGATCGTAGCGACAGCTCCAATTGGGCCAAGCGCCCCCAGGTGATTACCAATAAAGATAGCCGGGCCTTGCTCGGGCAGGTTTTCGCTCCCCTGCAATTTCCCACCCCAATAGACTGTATCCAAAGCCCGTGCGAACAAGTAGTACATCCGGTCATTCATCGAAGCTCCCGGCGATATCGAACCCGGCTAGTATATTTTGTTCAATCCCCCAAGCGCGTCACAATGGTGTGTGTGGCCCCAGCGTTTTGAAGCGATGCACAAATCTGCGCTTCGCTCCCCGCGGCGGCCAGCGCAATCATATTGCCGCCACGCCCGCCGCCGGAGAGTTTGGCCCCCAATGCTCCTGATTCTTGTGCAGCGAATACTAATCGGTCTAGCTCTGGCGAGGCGACGCCCATCTCGCCCAGCAATTCGTGATTTTCGTTCATCAAGGGGCCGAGGCGTTCCGGGTGGCCGCCCTCGATAGCTTGGCGGACGGCGCGGGTGATACTGCCGATGGCGGCGAAAAGACGTTCGTAGCGCGCGGGTTCAAGTTCCCAACCGCGGCGCACATCGCCGACGGTTTCTTTGGTGGGGCTGGAAATCCCTGTATCGGCGATGATGATGGTGAAGGGCTTGGCGATGGTGAAGGTTTCGATGGTAGGTTTCTCCCCTCTCCCGGCGGGAGAGGGGCCGGGGGTGAGGGAGCGGACAAAATAGACCGGATGCGCATAGGCGATGACGGTATTATCAATCCCTGAGGGCGTGCCGTGATAGATTTTTTCGACTTCGTAGGCCAGTGCGGATACCTGCTCATTGGGCAGGGGTTTGCCGAGATAGCCAGCCAATGCCCGAATGACGGCCACCGAGACGGCGGCTCCGGAACCGAGGCCGGAGGCTACCGGGATGCTGGAACTCACCTTGAGGGTGCAGGCCGGGATGTGCGTCACACCCAGGAGGCTGGTCACACCCTCGATGGCGGCAACCAACGCATGGGCTGAGTCCAGTTCGTCCAGCATTTTGTCCAGGCCGATGTCTGGGGCGAGAATTCGCACTGCGCCCGCGTTCCCACGAATATCGGGCGTGATAGTCGCTCTGGCGCGCACCTGCATCACCGGCACGGCAATCGCTGGCTGCCCGTAGACAACCGCATGTTCGCCAAACAGGATGATTTTTCCGGGGGCCGTGGCGGTGAATGCAGGCATGGGATATGATGATTCTATGAGAGATAGAAAATGACCAGCACTGTTAATCCATAGAGCGCGATCGATAGCTGGATGGGACAATCGGAGAGAATCACATCTTCGGGCGCGCCGCCGGTATTTTTGACCTGAATGAGATACTGGTAGCGGAAGATGCTGTACAGAATGAAAGGTATCGTCAGCATCATGGCGTGATTGTCGGGCAGGTTGGGGGCTGAGAAGGTGTACAGGCTGTAGGTGATGATGGTCATGCCGGAAGCCAGGGTAGTGAGCTGGTCGAGAAATTCAAGCGTATAACCATCGAGAACGCGGCGATGGGCGTTATTCCCCTCGGCGATCAGGCCAAGTTCGGCGCGGCGTTTGCCCGTGCCGATGAGCAAGGCCAGAAAAGTGGTAAAAATATACAGCCAGGGCGAAAAACGCTCGACTTCGATGAGGGTTACGCCAGCGGCGACACGGATCACGTAAAAAGAAGCCAGCACAATAATATCGAGCAGGACGATATGCTTGATCCATTTGGAATAGGCCAGGTTGAGCAGCAAGTAGAACAGGCCGATGGCAGCAAATTCCGGCGAGAGCAGGTAGGCCGCGGGCAAGGCTACCAGCAGTATGATAACCGCCGAAGCCCAAGCCGCGGGGATGGAAAGTTTTCCGGCAGCGATAGGGCGTTTGCGTTTGGCGGGATGCTGGCGGTCGGCCTCGACATCGGCGATATCGTTGATGATGTACACTACGCTTGCCAGCAGACTGAAGACCAGAAATCCGGCCAACAGATGCAAGAACGCCGGGATATTGGTCAGCTTGCGGTCGAAGATTAACGCCACAAAGAGAAAAATATTTTTGGCCCATTGTTTTGGACGCATTGTTTTTAACAGGGCAGTCAGCATGAAGAAATGATAGTTTGGAATTAGGAATTCGTCAATCAGTAACCAGTGTGCAGTAATCGATGGAGTAACCTTTGGTTGCTGAA
>JACNJM010000301.1 GCA_014382605.1 Anaerolineae bacterium | reverse complement strand
GGAGGAAAGGTATCCCCCCGAGGTCTTTGGGCGCGGCGCCAGCGTTTGGGTGATTGTCGAGAAAAAAAAAAAAAGGGCGGCGGGCACACCGCCCGCCGCTCTTTTTTTCAGGCTTCGTAGACAATCTTGCCATTGACCATGGTCATTAGCGGCTTTACTTTATCGAGTTCTTCGGGGGGTGTTTGGAAAATATCTTCCGAGAGCAGCACCAAATCGGCCAGATAGCCGGGTTTGATCTGGCCTTTCTCGTGTTCCTGAAATTCTGCATAGGCTGCGTCGCGCGTATAGCCAATCAGTAATTCTTCCAGCGTCAGGCGTTGGTCCACCTGTTCGGGGGTATAGGGTTGGCGGGTGAGGGCAGCGTGCAGGTTGAGCATTGGCTCGAAAGGGGCAACTGCCCAATCGGTTCCGAGAGCCAACTCCGCTCCGGCATCCTTGATTGTCCGCCATGCGAAGGAGTAGGGCCAACGCTGCGGGCCGGTGCGGTCCATCCAGATATCTTCCGTATCCACACTCAACGGCGCATGGATCGGTTGCATCGAGGCAATCACGCCCAGTTTCTTGAAACGTGGCAAATCATCGGGGTGGATGACTTCAATATGCTCCACGCGGTGGCGGCTGTCGCGCACGCCGTTAATCTTTTGCACGGCTTCATAGCCATCCAGCGTACGGCGCACGGCGCCATCCCCGCAGGCGTGCACAAAAATTTGCAGCCCCAGCCTGTCACAGACCGATGCCATCTGTGTGAAGCGCTTCAGGCTCCAAATACCGTCATCCTGGGCTTCGGGGTCATCGGCGTAGGGGGCCAGATTCAACGCAGTATACGATTCCCACACCCCATCCATAAAGAATTTGGCCGCTCCGCCGCGGGCGTATTCCCCCCAAATTTGCGCCATCTGCGCCGCCTCGGCCAGGGCGCTTTCGTCCATTTCAGGTTTGACCCAAAATGGCACATAGACACGTAACAGCATTTCGCCCGCATCTTCCACGGCAGCGTAAGTCAGCATTTCGCGCATGTCGCCGTTCATATTGTGAACGCTGGTCACGCCCGCAGCGGTGATCTGACGCATGCCCATTTGTAGCAATTCGCGGCGGCGGGCTTCATCGGGCTCAGGCATCAGGTTCAGGATGGCATTCATGGCGTCTTCTTCGCGTAACTCGCCGGTGGCGATTCCGTTTGCATCGCGTACAATGATGCCATTGGGGCCAATCTCTTTCTCTTCGTCCAATACACCGGCCATTTGCAGCGCTTTTGTATTTGCCCAGCCGGTATGCCCATCGTATGCGCCGACATATACCGGTCGATCCGTGAATATGTCGTCCAACTCATGGCGATTGGAAACGATGCCATATTTAATCCCGCGTCCCACGACCCAGCTTGTGGTTTTATTGGCATCTGCATAGGTCGTCAATACGGTGCGGAGTTCTTCCGGGTTGGCGACTTCACGCAACTGGGCGTTGCCCAGCCAGAAGCAACCCCATAAGAGATGGAAATGCGCATCAATAAAGCCCGGCATTAGCGTGTTGCCTTGCCCATTTATCAGGCGCGTTTCGGGCGTGAGCCAGCCTTCCGCATCGGCCTGACTGCCTGCCCAGACAATCCGATTGTCTTGAATGGCAACGGCTTCTGCGTAAGGGTTTTGTGGGTCACTTGTAAATACACGCGTATTGGTAATCAGGATTGTGCTTGCAAGCTTCATATTTAATACTCCTGGCACTATTTGGCGGGGACGATCTTGGCTGATAATACCATAAAAGAGCCATGGATTGGGGTAAAAATGACGCTTTCCGTCATTTTCTTGACGAATTTGACGTTTTACGCTATTATCCCACCTATGGTAGACGAAATCGATCGAGAAATCATTCGCTTGCTGCAATACGATGGCCGCATGCCGTTTACAGAAATTGCCGAAAAGGTGGGAATATCGGAAAGTTCTGCCCGGCGGCGGGTCAATCAGATGACCTCGGATGGTGTTTTGCAGATCGTCGGTATCGCCGACCCCCAAGATTTGGGCTGGAATGAAGCCGGGATGATTGGCATCAGCGTGCAGCCCGACAGAATCAACGAAGTTGCCAAAGAAATTGCTCAACTACCTGAGGTTTCTTACCTTTTTCAAGTCGCTGGTGAATTTGACCTCTTTGCCGAGGTTGTTTGCAAGGATCGCCAGCATTTTGTTTTTTTTCTGAACGATAATTTGCAGAAAATTCCCGGTGTGACCAATACGCGTTCGTTTTTAATGTTAAAAATGCACAAGTTGTCGTATCGTTGGGGTCATGCCGAACCGCCTAAATCATAAACAGGAGTTGAAAATGCCGGCTGAATTTGCGGTAGAACTTATTAATGTTGCCAAGCAATTTGATCAAGTTGTCGCGGTAGATGATGTTTCGCTTCAAATCCGCGATGGCGAGTTCTTTTCGCTTTTAGGCCCCAGTGGATGTGGCAAGACAACCACGCTGCGGATGATTGGGGGTTTCGAAATGCCCACTGCGGGGGCTGTGTTGATCGGTGGGGAAATTCAGGGGTTTAAACCGCCCTTCCAGCGCCCGGTCAACACCGTTTTTCAGAGTTATGCTCTCTTCCCTCACATGACGATTTTTGACAACGTAGCCTTTGGTTTGCAAATGAAAAAAGTTTCTAAAGGTGAAATCAAG
>JACNJM010000247.1 GCA_014382605.1 Anaerolineae bacterium | reverse complement strand
TCTCAGGCGCTCAATTTTGGCTTTCGCTGCGGCTTTTTGGGACTCTTCCACATGGAAATTATTCAGGAGCGCCTTGAGCGAGAATATGATCTCGATATTATTGCCACCGCGCCCTCGGTGGAATATGAGGTACTCCTGCGCAACGGCAAGACGATTTTGATCGATTCACCTGCCGAATTACCCGATGCTGGCGAGATCGAAGAAGTGCGCGAGCCGTGGATGAAAATTCAGATATTTACGCCGACGGATTATTACGGTGTTGTTATGGAATTAGCCACTTCGCGGCGCGGTATTTTCATCGACCAGGATTACCCCACTGCCAATCGTGTGCAGTTGAATTTTGATATTCCGCTCTCTGAGTTGATTATTGACTTCTTCGACTATCTTAAATCAGGCACGCGCGGCTATGCCTCGCTGGATTATCAGTTTGCCGAATACCGCGTCGATGATCTGATTAAGCTTGAAGTACTGGTCAATAGAGAGCCGGTCGATGCGCTGGCAATGATCGTCCACCGCGATGCTGCCTATCACCGGGGGCAGGCCTTTGTGACGAAATTGAAAGAACTCATTCCGCGCCAAATGTTTGCTGTTCCAATTCAGGCATCGGCGGGCGGACGGGTGATTTCGCGGGCCAATATTAAAGCCATGCGTAAAGATGTGCTGGCCAAATGTTACGGTGGCGATGTCTCCCGCAAGCGCAAATTGCTTGAAAAACAAAAGAAGGGCAAGAAACGCATGAAGAGTGTGGGAAATGTAGAAATTCCGCAAGAAGCTTTTCTGGCGGTGTTGCGATTACGTGATGACTGATTCAGAGAAAACACTTCAAGAGAAAAGTGTTTGGCGCAGTATGTTGCCTGGTATGGTTATCAGCCTATTGGCGCTGCTTGTGCTTTTCCGCCTGTTTGACTGGCAAGAAGTGTGGCTGGCCGTGCGACAGGCCGAATGGGGCTATTTATTGCTGGCTGTGCCCTTTTATGCGCTTTCCTATTTTTTGCGTGCGCTGGCCTGGTATCTAATTCTGCAAAAAACAGTACCGTATCGAAAAGTTTTTTTCGCTATGCACACCGGATATTTGCTCAACAACGTGCTGCCTTTTCGCCTGGGTGAGTTAGGACGTGTTTATCTTTTGGGTCGGGATGGGCCGGGTTTTTGGCGTATCTTTCCATCGGTTCTGATTGAACGCGCTTTCGATATGGCTTTTGCTGCTGCGCTGCTTTTGGGATCGTTGCCGTTTGTGTTGCAAACATCCAACGCCCAGCAAGTGGCGCTGCTCGTCGGCGGGGTGGTCGTCTTCGGATTTATGGTGCTATATTTACTGGCGCGTTATCGTCAGTGGGCCTTGAAGCAGTTCGAACGTCTGGGCGAACGCTGGCCGCTGATCTTGCGTTTGGGCAAAGAGCGTTTCGAATCGTTTTTAGAAGGTCTTGGCGCGCTCACCTCTCCAGGCCGTTTTTTACAAATCTTTGTTTTGGTCACAGGCGGTTGGGTTTTTGCCGTGCTGATTCTGTTTTTGTTTTTGCGGGCTTACTATCCCGATGCCAGGTTGATCCATGCCACATTTGCATTGGGTGTTTCAGCCATGGGGGTAGCTGTCCCCTCATCGCCGGGCTATGTAGGTGTGTATGAGGCCGCAATTGTCGGTGCGCTGGCCGTGTTTGGTATTCCATTTTCAACCGCGTTCGCCCTTGCTGTCACAGCGCATCTGGCGTATGTGTTGATTACCGGGGTTTTAGGTGCGTATGGTTTGTCCAGTAGCAATTTGTCGATTGGACAGATCTTTCAAAACCTGAAGCGTTTGAAACCGTAATTCCAGCGCTATTTCTGGAGCTTGTTATGTCGAAAGAATATCTTGTGACCGGTGGAGCGGGATTCATCGGGTCAAATTATGTTAATCGCTTGCTACACCGTGGGGAGCGTGTCACAGTTTTTGATAATTTGTCCCGCGCGGGGGCGAAGCTCAACCTGAATTGGCTACAATCTACCCACGGGGCGGGTTCGTTTTCTTTGGTGGCAGCTGATGTGGGGGATGTGGAATCCATCAAGGATGCAGCCCGCGGCGTTGATGTGATTGTCCACCTTGCCGGGCAGGTAGCGGTGACTAGCTCGGTGCTGGATCCCCGTAAAGATTTTTTGGACAACGCCCTGGGGACATTCAACCTGCTCGAAGCGGCGCGGCTATCCGGACGGCAGCCTGTTGTTTTATACGCATCCACCAATAAAGTGTATGGCGGCATGGATGATACAACCGTGCGAGAAACTGCGACCTGTTACGCCTATGCCGATCTGCCTCACGGTGTCCCCGAAACGCAACCGCTTGATTTTCATTCCCCCTATGGTTGCAGCAAAGGCGCTGGCGACCAATATGTGCGCGACTATGCCCGCATCTATGATTTGCCCACGGTTGTGCTGCGCCAGAGTTGTATCTACGGCCTGCGGCAATTTGGCATCGAAGATCAGGGCTGGGCGGCGTGGTTTGTAATCGCCGCGCTGCTGGGCCAGCCGATCACAATTTATGGCGATGGCAAACAGGTGCGTGATGTGCTTTTCATCGAAGATTTGCTCGATGCCTACGACGCGGCGATTGCCAATATTGCTACGGCATCTGGGCAAGTCTACAATATCGGTGGCGGCCCGAGGAATACCCTCTCGATCTGGACGGAGTTTGGCCCCCTGCTCGAAAAACTGCTCGGTGCGCCAATTTCCATTACCCGCGCCGACTGGCGTCCCGGCGACCAGCGAGTTTATATTTCCGACATCCGCAAAGCCAGGCGTGATCTGGGTTGGCAGCCAAAAATAAATGTTGAAAATGGCGTGGCTCGGCTGTTTGCCTGGGTGAAACAAAATAAATCCCTGTTCTCCTGAACTTGAAAATAGCTTTTTACCGTTAAGACGCAAAGAGCGCCAAGAAAATTAACAAGGACCTTCGCGTTCTTTGCGCCTTGGCGGTAAGAAATTAGCAACCTTTATCCGAGAATATGAAAATTCTTACAGTCTTAACCTACTATCGCCCCCACACCAGCGGCCTGACGATTTATGTGGAACACCTTGCGAAAACATTAGTGAAACAGGGCCATCAAGTCACCGTGCTGACATCGCAATATGATAAAGCCCTGGCGCGTGAAGAAATTTGCGAGGGCGTGCGCGTGGTGCGTGCTCCCGTGCTCTTTCGCGTCAGCAAGGGGGTGATAATGCCTGCCTTCGGTTATTTGGCCTGGAAACTAGCCTTAGAGCATGATGTCATCCATCTGCATTTGCCGCAGTTTGATGCTGCCGGGGTCGCCCTGCGTGGGCGTTTGCTGCGTAAACCCACGTTGATAACCTATCATTGTGATCTGGAATTGCCGACAGGGTTGTTCAATCGCCTGGTCAATGCCGTGGTGCTAGGCATGAATCATCTGGCTGGCCGGTTTACGCATCGCATCGGTGCATATACCCAAGATTTCGCTTCCCATTCCCCATATCTGACGCGTTTCGCCGAAAAAGTACGCGTGATTTTGCCTCCGGTGGAATTGCCCGCGGCTAACCCTGAAGATGTATCTGCTTTCCAGATGAAACATAACCCTGCAGACCGCCGCCCAGTCATCGGCATGGCAACTCGCTTTGCCTCCGAGAAGGGCGTCGAAATTCTGCTGGATGCGCTACCCAAAGTGTTGGAGCGACACCCCAAGGCTCTGGTGCTGTATGCCGGTCAATACGAAGATGTTATGGGCGAAGAAGACTATTTTGCGCGTTTGTCTCCCGTGATTGAGCAGTATCAGGCCCACGGGCAGTGGAAATTCCTCGGGGTGCTGAATCCAGCCCAAATGTCCACGTTTTACCCCGCGCTGGATGTACTCGTTGTCCCCAGTCTGAATTCCACCGAGACCTTTGGGTTGGTGCAAATTGAAGCTATGCTGAACGGTGTTCCTACAGTGGCATCCAATCTCCCTGGCGTGCGCCAACCCCCCACGATGACCGGTATGGGCCTGGTCGTCCCGATTGGCGATTCCGATGCTCTGGCCAATGCACTGTTGGAAATTTTTGCCAATCCTGAAAAATTCAAAGGCAATCCCAAGGAAATCGCTCGAACCTTTGAACCGCGCGCCAACGCCCAGGCGTATGAAAAGCTGTATCGAGAATTGATGAGCGAGTTAGGGCCAGGCGACTAACCAATTAGGGATTTGGATGAAATCTACCCAATCTTCAACCACCAACCTTCAACCGCCTACGGATTACTTGTGGGAAATGTTGAGCACCCTGCCCTATTTCCGCGCTTTGCTGCGCGCTGTGGAAGCACGCGCCTATACTGATATTGACCTTCCCGCGCCGACTCTCGACCTCGGCTGCGGTGATGGACACTTTGCCCCGATTGCATTTCCGCGTCCCCTCGAAGTGGGTGTAGACCCCTGGTGGGAGCCGCTGCTCGAAGCCGGGAAACGGAAAACCTATCAAAGTTTGGCACAGGCCGATGGGGCGGCACAACCTTTTCCCGATGAGTATTTTGCCAGTGCCGCGAGCAACTCCGTGCTGGAGCATATCCCCCATCTCGATGAAGTTCTGGCCGAAACAGCCCGTGTTTTGCAACCTGGAGCGCCGTTTATTCTTTGCGTGCCCAATCATAATTTCTTACCCACACTTTCTTTAGGGCGTTTCTTGGATCGTATTGGATTACGTCGTTTTGGGGATGCCTATCGCGCATTTTTCAATCGCATCTCGCGCCACCATCATTGTGATGCGCCCGAAGTGTGGCAGGCTCGGCTTGAGAAAGCCGGTTTTGAAATTGTGCGCTGGTGGCACTACTTTTCCCCGGGGGCACTGAATGCCCTCGAGTGGGGCCACTATTTCGGGTTGCCCGCCTGGGTGAGCAAATTGCTCTTCGGGCGCTGGATTCTCTCCCCAACCCGCTGGAATCTATCCCTCACCCGCCGTTTGGTGGAACGCTACTACAATGAGCCGCCGGAAATGGATAATGGCGCTTATTCCTTTTATATCACTCGCAAACGATAGCAAAACTTCTGGTATCATTGGGGGCTGATTATGAATGAACCATCTGTTCTCGATTATGTAAAATCAAAAATCTTCTTCTGGCGCGGCTATGTGGTGGAAATCCCGCCGCCGGGTGTGGATTCTGCATTTGTAGATGAGCCTGGCACGCGTTTTGACGTCTCGACGTCAGACGTCCCGACGTCCGACGCCGCTGCACTCCCGCGCCCGGACGTTATGTCGTGGCCCGGCTGGTGGGTGATGCTTCCGCTACTCCTGGCATTGGCTGCTCAACGCGCTCTGGAGCCACCCACGCGCAGCATTCTGCTGGGGATGAGTTTTTACCTGCTGGCGGCAGGATTTCTGTTGTGGGGTTCGCTGCGTGGTCGCGTGACTCTGCCCGCAGCGCCCGCTCAACCTGAAACCTCAGACCCGATGACTGTGCGCCCCCTCGGGATGTGGATCAGCATTGTCTTTGGTCTGCTGGCTTTTCTGGCCTTCGGCGGTAACCGCTTTACGCAGATTAATTTGCTCTTGTGGCTGATCTCGCTGGCGGCGTTTTTCTATGCCTTTTGGTATCTGCCGCCTGATGCGCCGACCCTGCGTGAAAAGTTGCGCACTATATTTGAGCGCTTCAAGTCTAACGGCATCATCTTTTCTCCGTGGAGCTTACTCGTCCTGGCGGTTTTTGCTCTTTCTGCGTTCTATCGCTTCTACCAGCTCGACCGGGTGCCGCCAGAGATGTTCAGCGATCATGCTGAAAAACTCTACGATGTCGCTGATGTGCTCGCAGGGAAATACAGCATTTTCTTCCCGCGCAACACTGGGCGCGAAGCCTTCCAGATGTACCTGACCGCGGCGATGTCGCTAATCTTCAACACCGATCTATCGTTCCTGAGTCTCAAATTGGGCACGGCCTTCGCGGGTCTGTTCACACTGCCCTTCATCTATCTATTGGGTAAAGAAGTTGCCAGCCGCCGCGCTGGATTGCTGGCAATGGCCTTTGCCGGAATCGCCTATTGGCCGAATGTGATCGCGCGCGTGGCGCTGCGTTTTGCGCTCTACCCCTTTTTTGCCGCGCCGACGCTCTATTTTCTCGTGCGCGGCCTGCGCCGCGGCTCGCGCAACGATTTTCTGCTCGCCGGGCTGTTTCTCGGCCTCGGCTTGCATGGCTATAGCCCCTTCCGTTTTGTGCCTTTCGTCGTATTGGCAGCGGTCGGCGTGTATCTTTTGCACAAGCGTCCCCGCGCCCAACGTCGTCAGGCCATTTGGGGGCTAATTTTGCTGGTCTTTGTTTCGCTGCTGATCTTCGCACCGCTCTTGCGTTACGCCCTTAGCGATATGCCGGGCTTTACCTACCGCACGATGACCCGCATGAGCGAAGTTGAACAACCCTTCCCCGAACCGGTTTGGCAGATTTTCACCCAAAATTTATGGGCCGCGCTGACAATGTTCTTCTGGGATGATGGTGAAATCTGGGTACATTCGGTGACACATCGTCCGGCGCTGGGCATGGTCTCTGCGGCGCTCTTTGCGCTAGGTGGTCTGATGCTCACTGTGCGCTATCTGCGTCGCCGCAACTGGCTCGATCTCTTCTGGCTGATTTCGATCCCCTTATTGATGATGCCCTCCATTTTGTCGTTGGCTTTTCCCGATGAAAACCCTTCACTCAATCGCACTGGGGCCGCGTTGATACCGGTATTCCTGATTGTCGGGATGACGCTGGACGGATTTCTGAATCAGCTCGAAAGGAGTTCGCGTGTCCCCGCGCGCGGGCAGTGGTTAGTTTGGGGGGTGGGCATTCTCCTGTTGGGTGGGTCTTGTGCCCAAAACTTTGATCTCGTCTTCAACCAATACCGCGAAAACTTTGCCCGCAGTTCGTGGAATACATCCGAACTCGGAGCGGTGATTCGTCAATTCGCCGATACGATTGGCGACGAAGACAGCGCCTGGGTAGTGCCCTACCCGCATTGGGTGGATACGCGTCTGGTAGGGATGCGCGCCGATGTGCCGCTGCGCGATTACGCCCTGTGGCCCGACCAGATTGCCGATACCCTGGACAACCCGCTCGCGAAATTATTCCTTTATAAACTCGAAGATACCGATACCCGCGACATGCTGGAAACCATCTACCCTAACGGCGCGGTGCAGCTCTACGACTCGGCGATCGAGGGCAAGGATTTTTATATTTATTTTGTGCCACCTGAACAGTAGAATATTTATCAACGTACCAACGATACTATGATGACCACCGCCAAAAAATTCACAAAACTCGGTTATATTGTCCTGATGCTGTATATTCTCGCCGCGGGAGCTTATTTGCGCCTCGTTGGCCTGGATTGGGACGCAGAGCAACACCTGCACCCGGATGAGCGCTTTTTAACAATGGTGGAATCGAGCCTGGAGCCGGTGCAGAGCTTGGGCGATTATTTTGATACGGTTAATTCGAGCCTTAACCCGCATAACCGCGGACATGGGTTCTTTGTTTATGGTACGTTGCCAATTTTTATTGTGCGTTATGTGGCCGACTGGTTGGGTAATACCGGCTACGGCGAAGTGTACCGGGTTGGCAGGGCGTTATCGGCGCTGGCCGATTTGGGTGTGATCTGGCTGATCTTCCTGACAGGGGAGCGATTGTATCGTCGCAAGGTTGGCGTATTGGCGGCCGCGTTCTATGCTTTTGCCGTGCTGCCGATTCAACAGTCACACTTTTTTACGGTGGATACATTCATTAACTTCTTTACCTTTTTAGCGTTCTATTTCGCGGTGGCGATTGCGACGGAGGACGGAAGACGGAGGTCGACAGACCCGGTTGAAATTTCTCCGCTCCCTGTCCCCGGTCTTCCGTCATATATTCTTTTTGGTATTGCCCTGGGCATGGCGGTGGCCTCCAAGATTAACGCTATTCCCGTGGCGTTGGCTTTGCCAGGTGCGGCGGTGTTATATTTTTTGCGGTTGCCCGTTGAAGAACGGCAGCAGCAGGCGGGGCGCATTCTTGGTTATGTGGCGCTGGCCGGATTGGTCAGCATTCTGACCTTTCGTATCTTCCAGCCCTATGCTTTCTCAGGGCCGGGTTTCTTTGGGATGCTGCCTAATCCGCAATGGGTGGAGAATCTCAAATCGCTCAGCGCACAGACAGGCGGCGATGTAGATTTTCCTCCGGCGCTGCAATGGGCGCGGCGTCCGCTGTGGTTCTCGTGGCAAAATCTGACGGTATGGGGGCTGGGGCTTCCGTTGGGTTTGTTGGCCTGGGCGGGTTTCTTGTGGATGGGCTGGCGTATGTTCAAGGGGGAATGGCGGCAGCATATTTTGTTGTGGGGCTGGACGACGGTCTATTTTGTCTGGCAGTCGCTGCAGTGGAATAGCACCATGCGTTACCAATTGCCGATTTATCCGGCGCTGGCGATGATGGCGGCGTGGATTATTGTGTCGCGGCGTCAGACGTCACGACGTTTTGACGTCAAGCCTTTTGTTGGTGGGGTAGTTCTTATTTTGACGTTTTTGTGGGCATTTTCTTTCTCGCGCATTTACACTGTTCCGCACACGCGCGTGGAAGCGACGCATTGGATGTTGCAGCATTTCGCCGGGCCGATTACCTTGCAAATTGAAACCGATGATGGTGTGTATGCCCAGCCTTTGCCATTTTCGCAGGGATTGAGCATCGGCAGCGGCGCGCCTTATCATACGCAGTTCACGGCGTATGCCAGTGGAACGCTGAACGAGATTCTGCTGCCGCATGTTGCTGACGTTAGTGCGGCGGGGAATCTGATCGTTAGCCTGACCTCGGCGCAATCGCCAGACACGCCGCTGGTTGTGACCACGCTCTCGGGCGCGGATTTACCCCTCTCGCTGCCAGATAGCAGCGATTTTGCGATTAACTTCGGGCAGGATGTTTTTGTTGGCACGGATAGTACATACGTATTGACCTTTGAAGTCTTGGGCGGACTGGAAGAAGTAGATGTGTGCGATGTGCTGCATTTTGAGATGCAGACGGTCGATCAGGTGGTGATGCAGGATGTGAATCCGGGTGCGGATTGTACAGCGCGCCCCGACAGCCCGTATACGGCGGCATTTATTCCCCTGGATGCGGGCACGCTCTCCGGGTTTACGGCGCGCCAACTTCGAGCGAGTCCGACGGCTCGCGCGGGGGAGAAAACCCTCACGGCGAGTCTATCTCTCACGCCGGATGGCGAACCGGTCGCTGCCGCGTCCATCACGGATGAATTTCTGCCCGGCGCTGATTACCGCGGCACGCGTTTCAGCCTCCAACTCGACACGCCGTTGGAACTGGTCGAAGACACGACCTATTATTTGAACTTTGACCTGAATGGAGTTGGGCAGGTGCAGCTCTCCGGAGCGGCGCTGGCGAATGAGACCACCTGGGATGATGGCCTGCCGCTGCGCATGGATGGTTATGACCCCTATGGCGGCATCTACCAGGGTGGGCTGAATTTTGAGATGTACTGGGATGATAACGACGAGAAATTGCAACGTTTCACGGGTACGCTGGCACAGGCCGATTATGTGTTGATAACTTCCAGCCGCCAATGGGCCAGCACCACCCGCGTTCCAGAACGTTACCCGCTGACGAGTGAATATTATCGCCATCTGTTGGGCTGTCCCGTAGAGCAGACAATTGAATGGTGCTATACCGTGGCCGAGCCGGGCATGTTCGTAGGCGATTTTGGTTTTGAGTTGGTGCAGGTTTTCCAGTCGAATCCCAGGTTGGGCAATTTTGAGATCAACGATCAATTTGCCGAAGAAGCTTTCACGGTATATGACCATCCGAAGGTGTTCGTGTTTGCCAAAACGGAGGCCTACAGCCCGGAACGGGTGGCCGAAATTTTGGGCGCGGTGGATTTAGAAAAAGTGGTGCGCGTGACGCCCAAACAGGCCGGTAGTTTTCCCGCCAATCTGATGCTGCCCGCCGACCGGCTGGCACAACAGCGCACAGGCGGCACCTGGGCGGAGATTTTTAACACCGCTGCGCTGCAAAACCGTTCACAGATTGTCGGCGCGTTGCTGTGGTATTGCAGTGTTTTTGCCCTGGGGCTGATGACCTATCCGCTGGTGCGTTTTGCCATGTCGGGCTTGCCCGACCGCGGCTATCCGCTGGCGCGCGTCACTGGGCTGGTGCTGCTGGCCTGGCTGGTGTGGATGGCGGGTTCGGCGCGTATTCCGGTTACGCGCCTGACGATTGGGTTGGTGCTACTCCTGATGGCTTTGTTGGGCGGCTGGTTGGCCTACCGTCAACGTGATGGATTGCGCGCCGAGTGGCGTGAAAAGCGTAAATATTTCCTGACCGTCGAAGGGCTGTTCTTGCTTTTCTTCCTGATTTTCTTGCTCATTCGCCTGGGCAACCCCGATTTATGGCATCCCTGGAAGGGCGGCGAGAAACCAATGGATTTGTCCTACTTCAACGCCGTGTTGAAGAGTACAACTTTTCCGCCTTACGATCCCTGGTTCGCGGGCGGCTATATCAACTACTATTATTACGGCTACGTGATTGTCGGTGTGCTGGTCAAATTTTTGGGGATTGTGCCGACTTTCGCCTATAATCTGATTTTGCCAACGCTCTTTTCGTTAGTGGCGATGGGGGCCTTCTCGATAGTGTGGAATCTCAGTAGTCAGCGGTCAGATGTTAGCGATCAGCCGCTCCCCGCTCCCCGCTCTCTGCTCTTCGCTTCTCTCGGTGGCGCACTTGCCATGTCCACCCTCGGCAATCTGGGCGTTTTACAGATGCTCATGCGCGGCTACCAGCGTTTGATTGTCCCCAGCGAAGAGATCAGCTCTGGCTATTTCTTCCAGCGTCTTTGGTGGGCTTTGCAGGGCTTTATTAAATCCCTCGGCGGCGCGGCCCTCAACTATCGCCTTGACGAATGGTACTGGAACCCCAGCCGCGTCATCGGCGCCGAACATGGCAACCCGATTACCGAATTCCCCTTTTTTACGTTCCTCTATGCTGATCTACACGCCCATATGATCGCCATGCCGATCGCCTTGCTGGTCGTGGGTTGGGCGCTCTCGGTTGTCATGGGTAAAGCCTGGGTGGGCCGCGCCACCCCAGGGCATTCTCCGCTGCGTATCGGGCTGAGTTTTCTCATCGGCGGGCTGGCAATTGGGGCGCTTTATCCTGCCAATCTCTCCGATATCTACACCTACCTGCCGCTGGGTATCGCCGCGGTGGTGTATGTACTCTGGCGCTATCTGCCCTTGTCCGCCGACCGTTTTGAGCGCGTCAAACGGCTGCTGATGGTTGCTGGCGGCGCGCTTGTACTCACGCTGCTGGCTCGGAACTTGTATCAGCCCTATGGGCAGTGGTACAGCCAGGGGTACAGCGAGTTCAAAATCTGGCCCGGCAGCCACACCCCGATCTCCGATTACCTCGCCCATTGGGGGCTGTTCCTCTTTGTGATCGTCTCCTGGATGATGGCTGAAACCATCGATTGGATGGCAAAAACACCTGTCTCCGCGCTGCGTAAGCTGGAGCCGTATAAAACCCTGATTATGACCGGCTTGATCCTGTTGGTGGCGGTGACCTTGCTCCTGGGGATTGATCTGCCCGTTGAAGGTGGGGGCGACACCCGACTCCCTCTGGGGCTGGGGATTCATATAATATGGTTTATCTTGCCTCTGGTAGCCTGGGCAGGGGCGCTGATGCTGCGTCCAGATACATCCGATGCCAAGCGTTTTGTACTCTTCATCAGCGGCACCGCTCTGACGCTCACCCTGACGGTTGAAATCATCTACGTAATCGGCGACATCGGGCGCATGAACTCGGTCTTCAAATTTTACCTGCACGCCTGGACATTGCTCTCGGTCAGCGCGGCGGCGGCGTTGGGCTGGCTCTTCCGGTGGCTAAAGCGCTGGCAATCGGGCGGGCGCGTGGTCTGGCAAATCACTCTGGTATTTTTGCTCGGGGTGGCGGGTTTGTATCCTGTTTTGGGCAGTTTTGCCAAAATTGAAGACCGCATGACCGCCAAGGCCCCGCACAACCTCGATGGTATGGCCTATATGCAATTTGCCACTTATTACGATGAAGGCCAGGAACTTGATCTTTCCGAAGATTACGCAGCTATCCGCTGGATGCAGGAAAACGTGGCGGGGTCGCCGGTTATCGTGGAAGGCAATCAGGTCGAGTATCATTGGGGTACGCGCTACACTATCTATACTGGCCTGCCCTCCGTGGTCGGCTGGAACTGGCATCAACGCCAGCAACGTACAATAGTTCCCCACGATTGGGTGTATGAGCGCGTAGATGGCACGCATGAATTTTATTTGACGGAAGATATCGAATGGGCGCAAAATTTTTTGCAAACATATAATATTAGCTATATTGTTCTCGGCCAGTTCGAGCGCGCCAAATACGACGGTCTCGGCCTGGAGAAATTCGACGCCTATGAAGGCCAATTTTGGGATGAAGTCTTTCGGCTTGGCGAGACGGTTATTTATAAAGTTCGTCAATAGTGTTTCCACTTGCTAGTTTTGCGGTTGAGTTACGCGCTCCAGGAGGCACAATGGTAAGCTGGTTTCATCTGCTCTGGATATCCATTAAAGTAAACTTGTTGACCACTTCCGGCCCGGCTTCGGTTGGACTGCTGTACAAAGAAGCTGTTGGCACACTGCTCAGCGAGAGTGAATTTGTTGAAGCTGTTGGATTTTCAAGCGTGCTGCCGGGCAGCGATGCCTTGCAACTAGCGATGTTTGTGGGCTATGCGGCAGGCGGAGTCTCCGGCGCATTGGCCGCCCTGATTGGATCGATTTTGCCGCCCACGGTGTTGATGTTGGGCATGATCACCATTTTGCAACGCGTGCGTGGTGAAGCCTGGGTGGGTAACTTTGTGCGTGGCCTGGCCCCGGCGGTAGCCGCTCTGATGGTATTGGTCGCCTGGAATGTATTTCGTGGTGAAGGCGGTGGAAGAGTCGGAATATCTATCGGGATTACTGTGTTGAGCATGGCCGCCCTGTTACTCAAAACCCCCCCCACGCTGGTTTTACTGGTGGCTGGCATTGTTGGGATTATTTTCTTCCGATGAGCACAAATCAACCCAGCCTGTTATTATCGACTAATGGCGTAGCCGCCAGCCTTCCAGCGTTACAATATGGCATCA
>JACNJM010000243.1 GCA_014382605.1 Anaerolineae bacterium | reverse complement strand
GTGACTGAGATCGTTGAGGTCGAAGTCGAAAAAGAAGTTGTCGTAACCGAGGTTGTTGAGGTTGAAGTTGAAAAAGAACCTGAACCCCTCGAGGAATTGCCCTACGGCCTTACGCCCGGCAAACCATACGACGGTGTCGAATTAAACTTCCTTATTTGTTGTGCCACGGCACCGCAATTTGCAGCGCTCAATGCCCGCTCGGCAGAATTCACCGAATTGACCGGTATCACCGTTAATTGGGGCGACTCGCCCTTTGGTGAATTCCAGAGCAAAATTATTGCCGAAGTCACCGCTGGATCCCCTGCTTTTGACCTGATCGCTTATGTAGATGCCTGGGGTCCCAGCATTGAGAATTATCTACTCCCCTTGGATAACTATATTGCACGCGATGGATGGGATCTGGAAAATTATCCGAGCGCATATCTTGAAGCAGGTACAGGCTACCTGAACGATGTCCGCTACGGTATTCCGTTACGTGGACACCCCTTCATGATGTTCTACCGTGAAGATATTTTTGCTGATCTGAACCTGGAAGTCCCAACAACCTGGGAAGAACTTGAAACTGCGGCGGAAGCCATTAATGCCGCTGAATTAACCGACGCTGAAGGTAGCCAAATCTACCCGATCTCTATGTACTACGGTGTAGGACCTGGGCAGAACGTATTTGTTTGGGAAAGCATGCTGTGGTCGAATGGCGGCGACGTTTTTGATGAAAACCTAATGCCTATCTTCAACAGCCCTGAAGGCGTAGAAGCAACTCAACGCTACGTTGACTTTGTCAGCAAAGGTTACACCAGCCCCGGTTCGGTTGCCTTCAATGAGCAAGAAGCCAATGCCGAATACAACCAGGGTCGTGCAGCCATGTTCACCGGCTGGTGGTGGATGTACAGCCGCGGCACCAACTGCGAAACTAATCCTGCCGAAGTATGCGAAAATGCCGGCTTTGCGCCTGTACCAGCTTGGGAAGGTAATGACCCAGCATCTTATGGCCATATCTGGCAAACGGGTATTAACAAATTCTCCCGCAACCCAGAAGCAGCTTGGGAATACATCAAATTCTTCTTGAACGAAGAAATTGAAAAAGAAATTGTTCTCGCCGCTGATGATCCCGCACTGGACACCAATGTAGCCGTCCGCTTGAGCGTGTTGGCCGACGAAGAAGTCAATGCCGCGCACGGTGGCTTGCAGGCCGTAGGCGCAGCTGTGTTGGAAGATGCCCGCTCCCAAATCTTGCTACCGGAATGGCCGGAAATTCTCTCCATCCTGGAAGTAGCCATCAACGAAATGGCCGCCAGTGGTTCTGATGTTCAAGAAACGCTTGACCAGGCCGCTGCCGATGTCTACGACATCATGGAACGCAACGGCTATTACGACGAATAAAAAATATTAACACTAACAAGATCAAGAGGCAGAGATATTCTCTGCCTCTTGATCCTTCATTATCCGCAAGGGGATACACATTCATTATCATTCCGAACACACCTACATCCTACAAGGATGGTGAATTATGACTCGAAAATCCACGATATTTGCATTAGTTGCCCCGGCAATGCTGGTCATAACAGCAACATCGACATATCCACTTCTGTTTGCTCTTACATCTAGCTTCCGCCGTTGGCAATTGTCGAAATCACCCACCCCCGGGAAATTTATTGGTTTTGACAATTATGCACGCGCTTTTGGCGATCGTTTTTTTGTCAACAGCATCCAGGTTACTGCTGTTTTCACAATTATTTCTGTTGGCTTGACGATTCTCATCGGTTTGGGTATGGCGCTTGTCCTGCAAAAACCGGGACGACTGAACGGGTTCATCAGAACCTTACTTATTTTCCCGTTTGCCGTTAGCCCCGCACTCAAAGGTTACACCTTCCGGTTTATGCTTAATCCAGAATACGGCATTATAGATCAAATGATTGATGCGATCTTTCCGGCATCAGCCGATTTGGTCTGGCTGGCAAATGAGTTTTGGGCATTATTCTGGCTCTCTGTGACAGAGACCTACGGTTGGGCTCCGCTAATGGCGCTCATGTTTATTGGAGCGCTGAACGCGATCCCAACTGATATTTTTGAAGCCGCTAAAGTGGAAGGAAGTACAAACTGGCAGCTTTTCCGGCACATTACTTTACCTCTGCTTAGTCCTGTAATCATCATTGCAACATTACTAAAAACAATATTTTCGCTAAAAATGTTTGATCAAGTCGTTACAATGACAGGTGGTGGACCTGGTCGAGCAACACAGACACTAAATCATTATGTGTACCACACCGCCTTTGTAACATTGGATATGGGATATGCCTCCGCACTTTCTTATATTCTCATCATCGTTATTTCCATACTGTCATATTTCTACATCCGGGCCTTGTATGGCAAAGGAGGTATTTGATGCTTACTCGCAAAAAAATTACAGAGATTGGGAATGTACTTACCGGAAGCATCATCATTCTTTTTCTGGCTTTTCCAATTTTCTGGATCGGCCTAACCGCATTCAAGCCAGAGCGCTATGTGTTTTCGACAAAATTTAGCTTTGCCCCAACGCTCGATTCATTTAGAGCTATTTTGCAGGCGCCGCTTTCGTTTGGGCCGCTCACTCTCAATAGTTTGATCATTTCAGCCAGTACGGTCATTATTGCCCTGCCGCTGGCCGTAATGGCAGCCTACGCGTTTTCACGCTACCGGTTTCGAGGACAACAGGCATTACTCATTTGGGTACTCATTACACAATTTTTACCACCTGTGGTCGTTGTATTGCCCTTCTTCGCACTTTTCCGACAACTTCAGCTTGTGGACACAAAAATTGGTTTGATCTGGATTAATCTTTCGATTGTGTTGCCGTACTCAATCTGGATGATCAAGGGTTTTGTGGATGCGCTACCCACCGAAATTGAACAAGCATCCCTGATTGACGGCTGCAATGAATTTCAAACGCTGCGTTATATCACATTGCCCCTACTGGCCCCCAGCATCATCACCGCGGGTGTATTCTCATTCATCATGACCTGGAACGAATTCCTGTTTGCATTAATCCTCACTCGTCAGGAAGCGCGCACGCTGACTATTGGTTTGCTAAGTACACATACAGCCACAGGCATTCGCTGGGACTGGATGTCTGCAACCGGGCTGATTGTCATGATTCCTGTCTTTATCTTGTCTCTAACGATCCGCAAACACTTTATACAAGGAATGACAATGGGAGCTGTTAAATAGCTTCGAATTCGTTGGAACACTCAACCATCCGCAAATCAACGCTCCCCGGCCATTATTGATCCAAGCCGGGGAGATTCACATTACCATCATAGGACTTACGCACTTTCGCACACGATGGCCCTAAAATAGGGGTATTTCCCACCGTATTGCATAAGCCCTGCACCATTAAAGTCAAAGGCATTCGATGAAATACCATCAAATTTCAAAAGATAAATTTTTCGCAAATCTCCATCCAGAGTGGCCTAATGACATGTTGCCCGAAATTCGGGTGCAGATTACGCGAAATCCGCGCAAAGTGGTTGTCCTGGATGACGATCCTACGGGTACACAAACAGTTTATGGTGTTCCCGTGCTGACAGAATGGTCTATTGAAGCGTTGTGCGCGGAATTTACAAATGATCTTCCTGCTTTTTATTTACTCACAAATTCTCGCGCACTGCCGCTTGAGCAGGCAAAGACGCTGAACACTGAAATTGGGGAAAATCTCAAGCTGGCAGCCCAACAAACCGGGCGCGACTTTGTTGCGATCAGCCGCAGCGACTCGACGTTGCGGGGGCACTTCCCCGGGGAAGTGATGGCGTTGGCAAAATCGCTGGGTGAAGATTTCAAAAATTGGATCACGCTGGTCATTCCTTACTTCCTTGAGGGCGGGCGGTACACAGTCAATGATGTTCACTATGTTGATGAAGGTGAGTGGTTCACCCCGGCCGGGCAAACCGAATTTGCCAGCGACAAAGCCTTTGGATACAAAGCGTCCAATCTGTGTGATTGGGTGGCTGAAAAAATGGATGGTCGTATTGCATCGCAAGATGTGGCAGCTATTACGCTGGATGATATTCGCCGCGGCGGCCCGGAGCGGGTGACTCAAAAACTCAATCAACTCGCTGCCGGGGATATTTGCATCGTCAATGCCATCAGTTACCGCGATATCGAAGTGTTTGTCAGCGGCTTGCTCAAAGCTGAGGCGCAGGGGCAGCAATTTCTTTATCGCACGGCGGCTTCTTTTGTGCGCGCCCGCATTGGGCTGGGTTCACGCCCTATTTTGACACGCGCCAACCTGAATTTGAAGGAAACCGGCGGTGGATTGGTTATAGTCGGCTCGTATGTCCCCAAATCCACCACACAAGTGCAAAAATTATTAAAAATTCCGGATTTGACGGCTATTGAACTGGATGTTACAGCCCTGCTAGAGGCAGATCAACGTCAAATCGAAATCAACCGGGCAATTTCACTGGCTGAACAGGCATTACAAAGCAATCAAGATGTCGTCATCTACACCGGACGCAAGCTCATCAGCGGCACATCGGCTGAGGCGAGTCTGGCAATTGGGCAACAAGTTTCTGATGGATTGGTAGAAATTGTGCAGTCTATTGCGGTGCGACCACGCTATTTATTGGCAAAAGGCGGTATCACATCCAGCGATATCGCCACCAAAGGCCTGCAGATTAAACGAGCACTTGTTTCGGGGCAAATCTTGCCGGGTGTTCCCGTTTGGCAGGCCGGTAGTGAAAGCCATTGGCCGGGCCTGACCTATATTGTCTTTCCGGGGAATGTAGGCAGCCCGGAAGCATTGGCAAATATTGTATCCACACTACGATAATGTTAATTTCAACCAAAACACTCCTGACAACAGCCCAGGCAGAAAACTATGCCATTGGTGCTTTCAACGTATATAACCTTGAAGGTGTGCGCGCCGTTATCGCTGCGGCCGAAGCCGAAAACAGCCCGGCCATGTTGCAAATCCACCCCGGATCATTGAAGCACGGTGGGCTTCCGCTCGTTGCGCTCTGCCTTGCAGCCGCGCGCCAGGCAAAAGTTCCGTTTTCAGTGCATCTCGATCACAGCAGCGCAGCACAGGATATTAAAACAGCCTTACAAGCGGGACTTGTTTCGATCATGGCCGATGGCTCGCATTTAAAATACGACGATAACGTAACGTTCACACGCCAAATGACCACCCTGGTACATCAACACGGTGGCTTCGTAGAAGCCGAACTAGGTCGGCTTACGGGAACAGAAGATGATCTGACCGTGCCCGAGCACCAATCAAAATTAACCGACTCCGATCAGGCGATTGAGTTTGTCAACCAAACTCAAATCGACGCGCTGGCTGTATGTATTGGCAATGTGCATGGGCGCTATCACCGCCCACCCCAGCTTGATTTCCAGCGGCTGGAGGCCATTCGCAATAATGTTGCGGTTCCACTGGTGTTGCACGGTGCATCTGGTTTGCCAAATAGCATGATTGAAAAATCGATAGAGTTTGGCGTGTGCAAATTTAACGTCAACACCGAAATTCGCGGGGCATATTTGACCAGCCTGAAAGAAAACTTGTCACTACCCAACTCACCCGATTTAGTGCCGCTTATGCAAACCGCTATTACAGCCATGCAGGCTGTTGTTGTAAAAAAGCTCAGATTATTTAAATCGGTTGGCAAAGCCTAAAAAGGATATGGCAATGAAAACACCTGTCGAAGAAATACTCTATTTTGGCCGCCGCATGACCGAGCGATGGATTAACAATACAGCTGGGGGGAATATCAGTGTGCGCGCGGACGATGAGATGTTCATTTCGCCGCGTTTTGCGGACTATCAATGGGGTTGGCAACTGGAACCCGAACAGATTGTCTCAGGCCCGATAGAAGGAGACGCATTGTTATCACATCCCGCGTTTTCGCGTGAAGGGAAAGCGCATCTAGGTATTTATCACTCATTTCCAGAAGCGCAGGCGATCATCCATGCGCACCCCCACTTTATTATGCCGTTTTGCGCAGCCGACAAACCGATTGAATCGACCATTGATGCAACAGATATGTTTGGCACCATCGAACAGGCCGACTATGCCATCCCCAACACGCAGGAATTAGCCGACAATATCGTTGCGGGGTTGCGCGGCAAAAATAAGCTCATGGCAGAATATGCCGCAGCAATTTTGTTACCCCGGCACGGGATTTTTGTAGCCGGGAAAGACCTGTATGCGGTTTACGATACGCTGGTAAAAATCAACATGAATGCCTGGTGTATCATCGCACAAAAGATGCTGGATTGAATACAACGAAAAAATATATCGCGCTGGATATTGGTGGCTCAGGCGGGCGATGTGTGGTCGGCGGTTTTGATGGCAAGAAACTAGTGCTTAATGAAGTATATCGGTTCGAAAATCGCCATGTTCGGGTTTTGGATCAAGTGTATTGGGACGCGTTGAATTTGTTTAGCGGGGCTAAAGACAGTTTACGCAAGGCGCGGCAAATTTATGGGGCAAATCCCAATAGTTTGGGCGTAGATACAATGGGCGTAGCCTTTGCCCTCCTAGACCGTCAGGGGCATTTGCTCAGTAATCCGCTGTATCATCGCTTGCCACAGGCCGAAAATATTCTGGATGAAGCTTTTCGTCGAATGCCGCGCGAAGAGATTTTTGAAATCACCGGGCTTCAGTTAATGCGTCTCGATTCGCTGTATTTTCTGTTGAAAATGCGGCTTGCCAATTCATCGGCATTGGCATCGGCTGAAACATTTTTGATGCTGCCCGATTTACTCAATTATTGGCTGACCGGAAGGCGCGTTTGCGAGTATACGATTGCGTCAACTTCGCACCTTCTCGATGTTCATATAAAAAAGTGGTCACAGCGCCTGATTAACACAATGGGGTTGCCAGAACATATTTTTCCGGAAATCGTCGAGCCAGGACACATCATCGAGGACCTGCACCCCTCACTAAAAGCAGAAATGGGGTTCAAGCAGTTTGCGGTTGTTGCTACGGCTTCGCATGATACGGCCGCGGCAATCGCATCTATTCCTGCAGATGATGATAATTTTGCGCTCTTAAGTTCCGGTACCTGGGGGCTTTTGGGAACCGTGCTTTCTCACCCGATTGTGACCCCAAAAGTCGCCGACAATAATTTTGCCAACGAAGGGGGCATCGTCGGAACGACGCGCTTGCTGCATAACAGCATCAATTTATGGCTGGCTCAGGAATGTCAACGTATTTGGAACAAGGCTGGGGAAAAAGCTTCTTGGGCGCATTTGGTTGCGCTGGCCAAACAAGCAAAACCATTTAGGGCTTTTATTGATCCCGATACCCCGGCTTTCAAATTGCCTGCTGATATGCCCGCGGCAATTCAGGCCATGTGCAAGCAAACCGGACAACGAATCCCCCAAACGAAAGGCGAAATCATGCGTGTAATTTTCGAAAGCCTGGCGTTTAGCTATCGGGTTGCCTTTGAAAAACTCGCCGATATTCTGGGCAAACGCCCGAAGGTCTTATACATCATCGGGGGCGGCAGTCACAATGAACTGCTTTGCCAGTTTGCGGCTAACGCGCTGAACACGCAGGTCGTCGCCATGCCTTACGAAGCCACATCTGCGGGGAATATTCTGATACAAATGATAGCATCTGGCGATTTAGCCACAATTAATGAAGGGCATCAACTGGTCAGGAATTCATTTTCAAGTAAAATGTACGCACCTGTTGACCCCCTTATATGGGAAACAGGATTTTCGGATTATCTCAAAATAACAAAACTATCGCTGTAAGGAGTTGAACGATGTCAAAAACAATTATTATTGGAGACGGCCCCGCCGGACTGAGCGCAGCGCTATTATTAGCCAAACTCGAACTAGACGTAACCGTGTTCGGCATTGACAAAACATCCATGCACGCCGCCATGCTCTACAATTATTTGGGGATCCCCGAAATGACGGGCAGCGAATATCAAAAGATCGCCCGTCAGCAGGTCGCCAACTTTGGGGCCGATCTGCAAAACAAGCGCGTTACTGACGTTGAGAAAACGGACTCCGGTTTTGTGGTTACCACCGAAGATGGTGAACAACACGAGAGCAAATATGTAGTGCTGGCCGAGGGCAAAGGCGTTAAACTGAGCGTCGGGTTGGGACTCACGGATGCAGGCCAGGATGTGGCCGTAGCGCATGCAGGCCGCACCCGCATTGATGGACTGTACGTGGTCGGGCGCAGCACCAACATCAAACGCACGCTGGCGATCATCTCCGCTGGCCAAGGCGCGGCCGCGGCGATTGATATTGCCTCCACAGAGTTTGGGCGTGATGTCAACGATTTCGACAGCATGCCGAAAAAATAGCCATGCCGCGCGTAAAATTATCCGAACAACCGCAATATGAATTCTGTCACCCCATGACAGTGCGAGCCACCGATATTAACTACGGCGCGCACCTGGCGAATGAAGCCGTTCTCGAGTTTGCCCATGAAGCCCGTGCCCAGTTTTTCGCAGTACTCGGTTTCAAAGCCACGGATACGAATCAACACCACCTGGGAATGATTATTGGTGATGTGATCGTAAACTACAAGGCCGAGGCTTTTCTTCACGATCGGCTGGAGATTGACTGTCAGATTGATGAATTGAAAAAGAAATCATTTCGCTTTCTCCAGCGCATTCGCCGCGGCGATCAAATCATAGCATTGATTGAAACCGGGATGGTATCTTTCGACTATCAGACCCGCTCCATAGCACCATTGCCAGAAAAATTTTTGAGTGCGCTGAATGCGTATCGGCAGTAAAATATTTTTTGAACTGCCAAGACGCGAAGAACGCCAAGTAAAATAAAAAGCTTGGCGTTCTTCGCGTCTTAGCGGCAATTTTTTGTCTTCAAAACTTAGCTATTATCAGGCCGATAGAGTTGCTTCAACAAGGCAAACTCATCGAAGCACATCCATTCACGAACAATTTTCTGATTTTCAATATGCTGGTGCGTAATCCCTAACACGCGGATGCGTTTCCCCGTCGGTTTACCGTACCAGCCCGGCCCATCGTGCGTACCTTGCAGCGTCCAGCGGGTAGCAACGCGCCAGCGGCCATCGCCATCATCCACCGAGCAAATATGATCAATTTTCAGCGCAATATCTGAAAAAGCGCCCAGCAGCGAGAGAATATAGGCCTTATAATCGCCCACCCCATGCAGGGTGCGATGCGCCGTAACCTGCGCCCAATGCTCGCGGATAAAATATTCATCAATTTTGTTGAGTAGCCGCCAATTCCAGATTTCATGGAAGGCGCGGCGCACAAAATATTCGGGATCGAATTCCTTGCTCGTTGGTGGTCCTACCGGTGGAGGCATATCCTGCCCCTGCGTGCGCTCCAACTCACCGTAGACGGGCTGTACTGCCCCGCTGGCGGCTTCAGCTTCCGCCATGCGCTGAGCCAACTCATGGGGGTTGTATCCCAGTTGGAGAACAAGGGCCAACTCATCTCTGGCGATCCACTCTTCGACGATGCGATTCTCCTTCACCAGGCAGTGGGCGATCCCATAACGGTTGATCTTCTTTCCCGTAGGCGGCCCGTAGATACTGTACCCGGTATTGGTTCCAGTCCAATAGATGCGGTGCGACGAGTGAAAGCCATCCTGCTCATTACCCGCCCAGATGACATCATCACCGAGCAAACGTACATCGGGGAAGGCGTTCATCACGCGCATTGAACCAGCGATGACGGCATCACGACCATAGGTGATACCATCCGATGTTTCGATAAAGACGTTGTGGGCGTAATGCGAATAAATTAGCCCGATGCCCTTTTCTTCCCAAATTTTGTGCGTGCAGCGGATGATGTAATCAACAATGTCAACGTAGTCATCATCAAAACCCTGCATGGGCTGGCGGCGGCCCGTATTGGCGGCCCTTTTGAAATCGCCGATGTCGGGACGGTCACCCATGTTGAATACGGGTTTGGAAGCAGGTGGAGCATCTTTCTTCTCGGACATGATTAGTTCCTTGCCTAAATTAGGGTATAGCGGGTGAACAATTTACCACACCTTTGTGGTACGTCACTGCTCGACTTTCGTTGAGTATATCACCCGTTAGCCTGGACGCTGGCTTTCGCCAGACGAGCGCCAACCGAAGCATCGGACGCGTATAAATCGGCACCAACCTGCCTGGAAAATTCTTCGGTGATGGGCGCGCCACCGATGATGATGGTCAATTTGTCGCGCAGACCCGCTTCGTCCAATGCAATGATGGTTTTACCAATCCAGGGCATGGTTGTAGTCAATAAGGCGCTCATACCGACGATATCGGGCTGATGCTCGATAACCGCTTCGATAAAGGCTTCCGGTGGCACATCAATGCCTAAGTCAATCACTTCAAAACCCGCTCCTTCCAACATCATCCCGGCCAGGTTTTTACCGATGTCATGCAAATCGCCTTTGACGGTTCCTAACACCACTTTTCCGGTTGGTTCCACATCGGCGGCCACCAGGCTCGGGCGCAGCACGGTTAAACCGGCTTGCATGGCATGGGCGGCAATTAGCATTTCAGGGACGAAAACTTGCCCGGCTTCAAACTGGTCACCGACTTCAGACATGGCATTGATCATACCCTGTTGCAAAATTACGCCGGGGTCAATGTCTTCTTCGAGCGCGGTTTTCACTTCGTCAATGATCTCTTCTTTTTCGCCAAACATCACGCATTCATTGATGATTGCCAATGTTTCAAGTTGCGCTTCACTGAGTTCGGGAGTCTGTTCTTCTTCGTAATCGTTTGTAGACTGCTTGGCAATCTTGCGCTCCACACGGCCTTGTCCATTGGCAAGGAATTGTTCCAAGTGCAACGGATACGCGCCAAATTCCTGGGCAGCATCGAAAACAGCCAGCACATTCTCAATGGGAATATCAATATTGATGTTATGGCAGGGAGCCAAAATATAGCCACCGCCGGGGCCAAGATCGTGGACGCGTTTGGCAACTTCGTAGCGCAGTTCTTCGGCGGTGTAATTCGGCATCACGAGTTGTACATCAATGGCGGCATGGAAGGTAATACGATCACCGAAATCAGCCTTGAGCGCAGCCGTATCTTCCAGGCCCGAAACCACCGTCTGAATGGGGTTAATGATGTCAACTCCCGCTTCGATGAGATCGTCCAAAATCGGGACAATCGCCCCGTCACAGTGCATGAGTACTTTAACATCGGCGGTTTGCTTGATTGTATCAATCAGCGATTTCAGGTAAGGCTTGAAAAACTCGCGGAACATTTCGGGCGACACCATTAACGAATTTTGCGTACCCTGATCGTCGGTGATGCAGACCACCTGCACAAATTCACCGACGGCTTCCATATAGTGTTGGTACATTCCGTTGATGCGCGTGGAAATCTGTTTCAGCAAGGCATGGGCACGCTCCGGATTTTGGGCAAAATCTATGAATAGTTTGTCATAGCCGCGCAACTGGGATGCGGTTTGCAGCATCCCTACTTTAATACCATCCGCGCCGATAACGTAGTCGGTGTTGTTGTGCCAGTTTTCGGCTTGCTCGCGCAGCCCGGCGAACATGCCGGGTTGGTTGGGTTCCGGCCAGTCGAAATTTTCGATTTCTTCCAGGGTCAGACCGGCATGGCCGAGGGGTTGGAAATGAATGGCGTAGTAATCGCCAACGTCGGTCCACTTGTGGGGCGTTTGCCACATATCAATGTAGCCGCTCTCCCCGTCAAGTTCAACATCTTTCACGCCGACCCACTTCGGGATTAGCCAGCGGAAATCCAGCCCCAGACGCTGACAAATCTCCTCATCCAGGATCACGTTTTGGGCCATGCGGTCCAATATTTTTGTCTCACCTTCAACTTTTACTTCATCTTTCAAATATTCTTTGAGATTTTCGTAGGCTTCACGGTAAAACGAGCCAATATGTTTGCCATAATCTACCAATAATTTTTCTGGCTCTTGATGATTTACAATGGCGTTGAAACATTCTCTGCGGTTCATGGCGTACTCCAAAATAAAAAAATCAGGTAATCGGGTGATTAGGTATAAGGGGTTGAGTGCCTAATCGCCTGATTACCTGATACCTAAGCACTAAACAAAACTGGGGTGACGTTCAACAATTCACACACTTGCGTTAATTCTTCAACATACGTACCGGCTACGCCCATAATGTGATTGGAACCGAATTCGGAAATCAGGCGCTCGATGTCAATATCCATTTTGACGAAAGCAGTGGGCAGTTGATGACTGCCGCGGGCCTGGATAAAGGCATTTTTCTCGCTCTGAGAGATTTCTACGGTTTGGGCTGGGATGATGGCCATCTTATAGGCGCCATCTTCACGATACAGGCGCATCAGGGTCAGCGGGCCGGGTGACGTGGTGAAATAGGTGATTGCACCACCCCCAGGCCGGTTGGCCGGGCGTAGTTCAACCTGCTTCAAATTTTCGGCGGGATCATCGGAGCGGGCAGCATACCACGAGCAAAACGCGCCGCAATTGGGAAAATAGAAGGTGCCGCGCTCATCGTCAATATAGCTGACATCCATAAACAAGGCCGGTTTACCGCCGGAGACTTCTTTGAGAATTTCCATACTCAGGGCGGCGTCGGCATCGGCTTCGCAGGCCATCATGATGGGCGGGCGCGAGCCTTTGTGATCGTAGGGGCTGGGCAGCAGGGCGGCGGAGATGCACTGCGGCACGAAGTGCGTGGTCAGATCGGGCATACACTTAATGGCGACGAAATCCAGGCCCTGTTCTTTGATAATTTGCATCGTAGCGAGGTAACAGCGCACCTGGAAGGCCAGTTTTTCGGGCGTAAATTTGTCGTCATTGTAGGCTACTTTGCCGACGCTGCGCGTCAGCCAGGCCATCATTTTCTCGGTGTCTTCATCGGAGACGAGTTCGGCCCGGCGGATGATTTCGAGCTGGTCAATATGTTCGGTATCCACGCCGAAGAGCTTCTTCCACTGCATAGGGTCGAAGGTTCCGGTATCAATGCCGAGCGAACGCCCGCCAAATAGACCAAAAACTTTACCCGGCAGGCGCGACTTGACGGTAGCGGCACGGAAGAAAGGCATAATTTTTTCCGTCAATGCGGGGGTGAAATCTTCGCGCAGGCGCAGGTGTGGGTAGCCGATCTGGCTAAGGGTGCCGCCTGCCCCCAGCAATCCGACGGTG
>JACNJM010000336.1 GCA_014382605.1 Anaerolineae bacterium | reverse complement strand
GTTTGCAAGAACTTGATGGGCTTAAGTCAAAATTTGTTTCGGATGTGTCCCACGAATTGCGCACGCCGATCAGCAACCTATCGATATACCTGGAAATGCTTGAAGATGGTAATGCAAGAAACACAACTCGCTATCTGGCGATTTTGCGTGAAGAAGCAAGCCGCTTAAAGAAACTGGTTGATGATGTTTTGGATTTATCACGGATGGAAATGGGTACTGTAGAACCTCCATTCGAGTGGCGCTGTATTAATGATATTGCTGAGCAAGTTTTTATTGCCAACCAGCTTCGAGCGGATGTTAAAGGCTTGCGAATGGAATTTACCTCGGCAGACGATCTCCCTAGAATTTACATGGATGGTGATCAAATGATTCAAGCTTTGAATAATCTGGTTGGCAATTCCGTTAATTATACGGAAAAAGGACATGTGTTTGTCCGTACTTTCCATGACGTAAGTACCGCTCATGTGGTTGTTGAAATCTCCGATACTGGAATGGGCATTGCCGAAGATGACATCAAACATATCTTTGATCGTTTCTATCGTGGTAAACGAGCGGGCCAGTCAGCAATTCCTGGCACCGGTTTGGGATTGGCGATTACAAAAGAAATTGTCGAAAGACATAATGGGAATATTCAAGTGACTAGCAAAGTTGAATCTGGTACTAAATTTATAGTTCGCTTACCGGTGGAAGTCATATCATGACCCCTATTCACTCACGAACGGATACTGGAGATACAACGCCAGATTTTGTAAGATTTTGCGAATTGTCCTTGGATGATGTCGCGCTACTATCTCCCAGAACGATGATTTACGCAGCATCGGGCACGCGCAGGGCTGCTGCGCTCAATGGAATTTCAACGAGCGGAGACGAATTTGCTGTATGGACACAAGGCGAGCTGTTTCGTACCATCGAATTGCTCTTTTTACATGGTATCTGCCATCTCTTTATGCCAATGTTGGGGCCAAGCCAGTTTAACGAAGCTACTCCAGAATATCAGAAACACTTGTGGCGTTGGTTTGAAGAGGGATTAACAGGTACTGATGCAATTGCGAAATATCAACGGGCTGGTTGGCGCGTGCGCATTGCGGGCAGTGAATATATCTCAGAACTGAAACAGGCCGGTCGACGCCTGATTGAACAAACCCCAAACGACGCGTCGCATACCCTGTGGTGTTACGCGATTCCTGCCTACGAAACCCCCTGGCGATGGATGCTTGAGGCAGCCCAGACCGCGCAAGCGAAAACCCTGGCCGATGCAAAAAATGCCTTGTATGGCGACAACATTCCACCAGCATCGTTATATCTGAGTACAGGGAAACCGCTAATGTCCTCACTGCAATTACCGCCCTTGTTGGTGAATGGCCCACTGCAATGTTATTGGAGTCAGCGCCCGGGGTATAGTTTAGATCAGCGTCAGTTGCGCGCGATCATCTACGATTATGCTTATCTGCGCAAAACCTGGAAAAAAGATAAAAGCGGCCGGGCTGAACAGGCTCTGGCCGAACGTGATTTGTGGGAACGGGGAAACGTCTTGGGTGTGGGGATTCGCAAAGGCCCATTTTGGTATCCTGCCCCTTTTGAAGATTAGTGATTGTGTTGCCTGGCTGCTAACCTTCAACTTCTATAGTGACATTTTTGGGTAGCGCCAACCCGGCGGCGACTTCAACGGCCTTGATAATTCCGGATGGAACCGGGCAGGCGGTGTGCGCGCACAGCCGCAGGCCGGCTTCGATAGCCGCGGGCACATTTTTGCCGCGCCGCGAAGAAATTTCGTTTAGCGCGTCTACCTCTTTGAGCTCGTCGCCAATCTTGAGAATATGGGGACAGGTACTTTCAATTTTCAGAGCAACCCGATAATCTTCAATTAGTGTTGCCTCAACGACCGCAGTTTCACCGCAAATACCCGCATCAATTTTTGCTTTCGCCATAGGAATAGTTGACTCAACTTTCAATACCGATAGTGATGAATTTCAATAAAAGCCAGCGGCATAACTGGCGCAATTTTAGCATATTTCAGCACGAATATTTCTACATGCCCATTGGATGCAGATGGCCTGCAAAAGGTTTTACGAGTTTTCGGAATAGTGCTACAGTAATGTATAAGTTCATTTTAGCATTCGCTATAATAGATTGGCACATCCAAAGTTGTGGGCACAAGGAGGCACCACCAATGAAGATGAATAAGTTAGTTGGAAGTACCGTGGTTGTTGTTTTGATTGTTTTATTGGGCGTAACCAGCGCCCTGGCCGATGTTCCAGCCCCTCCGGCGGGTGAAGGGAGTGCCGAAACTCGCTGGTACACCGGATATGGTTCTGGGGGCAGCACGGAGCAATGTTTCGACCTTCCTAACGGTTGGGTAAATACGGTGATTCGTTTCTGGCATCCCGCAGATCAAAAATGGGTTGACCTGGCAACCGAATACCGGACCGAAAACGGAGTGAAGAAAGTGTGTGCGGATATTCCCGCCAACGGTTGGATAGCTCTCCAGGGCAAGTTTGTTGAGGGACTGGTTGACCCCGAAAAGACTTTTTGCGACAGAAACCCCGACGATGCCGCTTGCCAACCAACGGAACCGTTGGTGCAGAAAGTGCAGAATGGACATGATGTTCGTCAGCCCTAATCAAAGATAATCCAACAGTATTGAAATGAAACAGGCTTCTTGGATGGTTTTAACCATCACAAGAAGCCTGTTTTTTGCCAATCCAGTCTAGCATATCAACCGGTGTTTACCGCTATTATTGTTATCAAAAAAACACGCTCTTTAGAGCGTGTTTTTTTGATTCTGTGGCGAGAGTGGGATTTGAACCCACGACCAAGGGCTTATGAGTCCCCTGCTCTTCCACTGAGCTACCTCGCCTGAGCGGGGGAAATATTACTATGCACGCTCTGTTTTGTCAACAATTTCTGCCGCAGCCGGAATGCCGGCAACTGGCTTGGCGGCGTAAACAGCATTCAGCACGGCCTGGGCGAAAACTTCGGCGGCAAAGGCTCCCACGATATTTACATCGGCTTTGCGCTTGCCGGTTGCCAGGCCGAAGATGGTATCGCCATCAACCATCGTGTGTGCCGGGCGAATCGTGCGCGCTAATCCGTCGTGGGCCATTTGCGCCACTTTATTGATTTCTTCCTTATTCAATTTGGCATTTGTGGCAACCACGCCTATGACTGTGTTGCCGCGGCTGCTAAATCCCAGCGCGGTGCGCCCAATCAGTGATTGCATTATATCCAGCGTATTGGCAAAATAACCCGGCGCGCCGATATGCATCGGGCCAAGCGCCGCACTGCGCGCACCGGCGATAATTTCGTTGGTTTTTGGGCTGATCACATCGCCAAAAGCGTTCACGGCCACAAGGGCGCCCACCAACACCCCACCGCCAATTTCCATACTGGCTGTGCCGATACCGGCCTTCATCGCCTGCCCCATGCCCAAAATTTTGCCCACCGTTGCACCTGCGCCTGCCCCAAAATTACCCTGTGCCGGGGGTTGGCTGCTGGCATTCAAACAGGCCTGATACCCCATTTCGGCATCGGGACGGATGTCGGCGCGGCCAATGCCAAGATCGAACAGGATTGCCGCGGGAACAATTGGGACGCGCGCAACCTGGACGTTGAAGCCGACGCCCTGCTCTTCGAGATAGCGCACTACCCCTGAGGCAGAATCCAGCCCGAAAGCAGAACCACCTGAGAGCACGATCGCATGCACTTCCTTCACCAAATGCAAGGGATGCAACGCGTCGACCTCGCGCGTGCCCGGCGCGCCCCCGCGTTGATCCACACCCCCGACCGCGCCCTCGGGGCATAAAATCACCGTGCAGCCAGTGATCGCTTCCATATCTTGTGCGTGCCCAACCTGAATGCCGGGAATATCGGTGATGGTGTTGTGAAGTTTCATGCGTTCTCCTGCGGGTTGAGCAGAGTTATGACGCGCTCGATGACTTCGGCGGCAATTTCGGCTTTGCTCATCAGGGGGAGTTCTTCTTTGCGGCCAGCCGTGTGCAGCAGGGTGACGCGGTTGGTCTCAACGGCAAAACCGGCATCGTGGGCGCTAACATCGTTGGCGACAATGAAATTCATACCTTTGCGGCGCATTTTGTCTTCGGCGTTGGCGATGATGGATTGGGTTTCAGCGGCAAAGCCGACCACTACGTTGGGTTTTTGTGTGGTGGCGCGCTGTTGGTTGACCGCGGCGAGAATATCGGGATTGGCTGAGAGCGGCAGCGCGGGCGCGCCGCCCAGCTTTTTGATTTTTTGATCGGCGGCCTGCGCCGGGCGGAAGTCGGCGACGGCGGCGGCCATGATGAGCGCATCGGCGGTTTGACATGCCGAGAGAATGGCTTTTTCCATCTCGAGGGCGGTGCGCACATGGACGCATGTTGCCCCGCCCGGGGGAGATAAATGCACCGGGCCGCTAATGAGTGTCACGTCGGCGCCCGCATCCAGCGCGGCCTGCGCCAGGGCGTAGCCCTGCTTGCCGGTCGAGCGGTTGCTGAGATAGCGCACCGGATCAATGATTTCTTGCGTTGGCCCGGCGGTAACGACAATGTGTTTACCTAGCAGCGGCCCGCGGCGTGAGAATTGATAACGAAGCTGCCCAAGAATATCGGCAGGCTCGCTCATGCGCCCTTTGGCAACAAGCCCGGATGCCAGGTGCCCTGCTTCGGGACCGACAAAAACAACCCCGCGCCGCTTCAGTATCTCCACGTTTTCCTGTGTGGCGGCATGGGTATACATCCCCGCGTCCATCGCCGGGGCAATCATCAAGAGCGGCGTATCCGCTCCTGTACCTAATGCAAGCGCAGTCAGGCTGAGCAAATCATCTGCCCCGCCGTGGGCCAGTTTTGCCAGGGTGTTAGCCGTTGCCGGGGCGATGAGCAGCGCATCGGCCTTGCGCGCCAACCCGATGTGCAGCACATGCGCATCCGCACCCCATAGATCCGCATCGGAATAAGCGGGTTCTCCGGTGACGGATTGAAAGGTCAGCGGGGCAATGAATTTTGCAGCGGCCTCGGTGAGTACCACGTTGACAATCGCGCCGCTTTGAGCGAGTTTGCTGGCGAGATCGGCGGCTTTATAGGCTGCGATGCTACCGGTGACGCCCAGGATGATATTCTTTTTCTGAATTGGATGTGGATGCATAGGTATGGAAGGTGATTATCGGATATGCTGTTATTGTACCGTTAATCGTAACTACTCAGCTTTGAGTTAATAGAACGCGGATTCTCACAGATTTGGCTGATTTACGCGGATTAAAAAAACTATTTTTGATTTTTATGACTTTACTGCAAAAACTACCGCGCAGGGGTTCCCGCCGGAATATATGGGGGTGGTGGCTTCGCCACCACCCCCATATATTCCGGCGGACATCTCCGTCATCGGCTTTTTTCAGTAGAGTCATTTGTATAATCAAAATACTATAAAAAACCCCGCACCAACAAATTGGCGCGGGGCACATTTTATCACGCCTTAACTTTTATTCGACCTTCAATACCGATACCGTAAACGAGCCATTAGGCGCATTTACAGTTACCAGATCGCCCTTTTTATGTGTTAGCAATGCTTTCCCCAGGGGAGATTCATTCGAAATCAATCCATTGCGCGGATCAGCTTCAACGGCGCCAACAATAGTATAAGCTTCAGGCTCCATACCGTCTTCCTGAATGGTCACCGTAGTGCCAATTTGCACCAATCCATTCTTATCATCCTCAGAGATTAGCTTGGCATTTGCCAGAATTAGCTCAAGCTCGCGAATGCGTCCTTCAACAAAGGATTGCTCATTGCGTGCGGCATCGCATTCAGCATCCGCATCAACACCTGCATCGCCATCTTCAAGCGCCTCGCGCAAACGATCAGCAACTTCTTTTCGCCGGGTTGTGCGCAAGTATTCAAGCTCTTCTTGCAGTTTTTTGTAACCTTCTTGGGTCAAATAGGTTGGTGGCATCATTCGTCCTTGCACCTTTATGCTCATGTAACTGCTCAATCCAGGGTCAATCCCAAAAAGAGTCACTTGAGTAGTTACAACTTCTGGTTGTTGCAAAAATTCTTAGGGCTTACACAACTATAATGGTCGGCGCCTTATCCTGTAACAAAAAACCTCCTACTGAGGGTAATCGTTCGGGTGTAATGAAGATTATCATCAGCAAGAAGCGACATGAATAAAAAATGACGCATCACTTTCTGCGCCGCGGGCAGAATTCTAGCACAAGTTTTTATGCATGACAAGGGCAAAAACAGAACACTTATTCTATACCCAAAGGGTCACGCCCGCGCGCTTTTCCGCGTAAAACTGGATCGCGGCGTACATTTCATCACGACTAGCCCAAAAAGTGCTAATTTGAGATTGATGTGCCGCCACTGCAGATTGCCATTTCGCCAGTGCCGCCTTCGAGACAGGATATTGTCGGGGAGTCAGATCACCCACGTCCCAGGCAGGGATGTCCAGCACGTAGGGGTAGTCGGCGTAATACCTCAGGGGGAGATTCAGCCTTTGGGCCGCGGCCTGCGTCAGGCGGTGATCGACGTGCCCGCCCAATCCCCAGGGAACGATTACGCTGGCATCGGCGGGCAAGGCTGTTTTCATCATCTGCGTGAGTTGCTCGACAAGCGTAACTTCATCGGGGTGAACTTCGCCAAAAATGGCTTCTTCGGAGGCATAGAGCGGCTCGCCGGTGCGCGGCGAGCGACGATAAATGCAATCGGGCAGCGAAAAATGCTGATACGCGGCTTCCAGAATGCGGCACGATTCAATATCTTCTTCGCGGCGTGTGGCGGTAGCTTCGCGCCCCACGCCCCAGCGCACGTGCAGGCTCTGGGCAAAGGATGATAGCGGGCCAGCGGGAGCATTGCCTGCGCAAATTGTCCACACGCTGACGCGTTCACCAGCCTGGCTCTGCTGCCACAGCAGCCCACCGAGTGAGAGGGCAATATCATCGAGATGTGGGGAGAGGTAGATCCAAGTCATTGGTGAAATTATATATCAGGACTTTCGCAAAAGAAAATCCAAAAATAGGGGGTGGGGGTGCAAAGCACTCCACACCCCCCTATTTTTGGTATATTTCGCATCGTTTTGCGTAGTCCTATATATGAGTTCTGTATGATTCCACTGCAAAATCACATCTATTCTTGACAGAAATAGTCTTATTATTTATGATATATATAATTAAAATTATCGAGTTGCAAAATAACTCTCTACCCTATCCACCCCTCAGGAGGCTACTATGTTCCACAAAATATTCCAAACCCTGGATACGAAACTCGGCTTTGAAGAAGCCAAAGCACATTGCGACGTTCCCTGTGGCATTTATGACCCGATTGTTGCCCAAATCAGCGCCCTGACCGTTGTGCGCATGATGGACTTGATGGCCGGGCTGGAAAGCGAAGGCGTTGCCCGCGATAACAGCATGTCTCGCTATATTGCTGTGAAAGAAGAACACGCCGAGAAAGCCAAGCATGAAGTCCGCATCATCTGGGGTGATTACATCAAAGATCAACACGTTGAAGCGCATCCCGAACTGACCGGCGTGGTTCACAAAGTTATGCAACTTGGTTCCAAAGTGCGTCAGACTGCCGACCGCGAGGCAGGCGTGGCTTTTGTTGAAGCCGTCAACCAATTTGCCGAGATTTTCTGGGCGACAAAAAACGTAAAGACCAAGAAAGCCAAAGCTCCTTACGCCCCGGCGTTGGAAACGGTTTACCCCGATCTCTAGAATTTGTACGCTGCAAACAAAAGTGTCTGAGTGATTTTCCGCTCAGACATTTTTGTTTTTCTGCCACAGGGAACGCAGAATAAAAATGCTGTATTCTCTGTGTGCTCAGTGGCTCCGTTAAGATTTGTCAGTCAACCAGGCTCAACGGGTTTTCGCCTTTATGCTTAAAATCATCAAAATCACTGGCGAAAGTTTATCGCCCAAATATCAAACAGGGGATTATGTGCTGCTGGCAACCAACATCCGCCCGCGGCGTTTGCGTTCTGGTGATGTAATCGTCTTCCAGTATGAAATCTACGGGCAGATGATCAAACGCGTGGAACGCATCTCGCCCGACAGCGCGCAAATCTTCGTCACCGGTACACACCCTCACAGTATCGACAGCGCCACTTTCGGTCCCATTTCCCCAACAAATCTAATTGGCAAAGTGATCTGGCATATCCGCAAGCCACGCTGATCGTTTATAATCGGCGCTATGGAATCGCGCGCGCCCATCTCCCCCAAACTCGCCATCCCCTTTGGAATTCTAGCCGTTTCAACATCGTCCATATTCATTCGTTACGCGCAGGCCAACATGGCATCGATCGTCATCGCGGCCGGGCGCTTGAGCATTGCCGGGGCTATTTTGGCTGTTCTCGTTGCATGGCGCCATCGCGCCGAAATCCGCGCTCTCACGCTGCGCGAATTACTGCTGGCGTTGCTTTCGGGCTTTTTCTTGTCGCTGCACTTCGCCACCTGGATTACATCCCTCGAATACACCAGTGTTGCCAGTTCGGTGGTGCTGGTGAGTACCGCGCCGCTGTGGGTAGCCCTGCTGGCCCCGCTGACGATCAAAGAGCCGATCAGACGGGTTGTCTTATTGGGCATGGGATTGGCGCTGTTCGGCGGAACTATCGTTGGATTGAGCGACTCCTGTACTCTGGCGAAAAGCAGCCTACAATGCCCGCCGTTCTCGGATTTTGTAGCTGGTGAGGCCTTCACGGGGGATTTACTCGCCCTGGCAGGCGCTTTGGCCGGAGCCGGATATTTGCTCATCGGGCGCAGATTGCGTGAGAAAATCTCGCTCATCCCGTACATTTTTCTGGTCTACGGAGTAGCGGCGATCTTTCTGTTAGGGTATATGTTTATCGCCGGTGAAACATTAGCCGGGCATCCACCGCGGGCTTATTTGTGGTTGCTGCTACTGGCGCTGGTGCCGCAACTTCTGGGTCATTCAACCTTTAACTGGGCTTTGCGTTATCTTTCGGCGGCTTTTGTCTCGATTACTTTATTGGGCGAACCCATCGGATCGGCGATATTGGCTTATTTTCTCCTGGGGGAGACGCCATCCTTGCTGATGGGTTTTGGTGCTATACTTATTCTGGCTGGCATCTGGGTTGCTGGTAGTCGCTAATTAAAAACCCGTAGGGTCTTTATTTTATATGGCACGCTCATCTTCATCATCCGCGAATAAAAAAACACCCCCATCCCCGCAATCTCAATTCTCAAACCGGGTTCTGAGTCTCTGGCTGCGTTTCGAACGCTTCGTCGGGGATATTGTCGGTGTGCTGGTCATCGCCATAGCCCTGATGACATTATTGGGCATTCTCACTCCTGAATTAGCCAGCGGGAAATTGCTTACCGCGTGGATTAGTTTTATCAAACGCTGGCTGGGTTGGGGCAGCATTTTTGTAGTGCTTTCTACGGGCGCTTTAGGCTTGTTTTTACTACGCCGCCGCGCGGAGGACATGCCCGCAATCCGTTGGGGGCGCATCTTTGCGCTGGAGGGGGCGGCTTTCTCATTTATGGCGCTGCTGACACTAATTCGGGATGACAATCTCACATCCAATACACTGGAACGCGCTGAACTCGGCCTGGATGGCGGGTTGGTTGGCTGGGGTTTAGCGGAGTTACTGAAATCATTTATGCCTTATTTATTGGCTTTGGGGGTCACGCTGATTGCGTTCTTGATTTTTGTCACGGCGGGATTGAATCTGGTGGGGTGGCTGACGGGGTGGTTAGAACGCACCCTTTCGGCAGAATCCGCTCCGAGAATTGCAGGATCACGCGCCTCTGCCGTCAGCGTGGCGCCTGCCGATCTTGGCAATTCACACCGAGCCGCGGCACAGTCATCCAAAAAGAAACCGCAACGGGTCGCGCCCGAATTCCGCAAGAGTTTCAAAGTTGAGCCAACCCAAGATGAATTACCTGCCGAACCGCTGACGCGTGCGGATGATTTACCCAACCTTGAGATGCTCTCTGCCGAAAAAGGGCACCGCCCCAGTGAGCGGCATATCAACCAACGCGCCGGTTTGATCGAGCAGACTCTGGCTGAATTTGGCATCCCGGCCAAGGTGGTCGGCTTTCAGGTGGGGCCGACGGTAACGCAATTTGCCGTGGAACCAGGCTATATTGAAAAACCGGGCGCAACCGCCGATGAAATTGCGCATATGCGCAAAGTGCGCGTTTCGCAGGTTTCGGGGCTGTCGCGCGATCTGGCGCTGGCGTTGTCGGCATCGCGGCTGCGTATTCAGGCTCCAGTGCCAGGGCGAGCCTATATTGGTATCGAAGTGCCCAACTCGCAATCGAGCGTAGTGCGCTTGCGGGCGGTTCTGGAGTCGGCGGCTTTTCACAAGACCAAATCGCCGCTGGCAATTGCACTGGGGCGCGATGTCTCTGGTGAGGCTGTGGTGGCCGATTTATCAACCATGCCGCACCTGCTGATCGCTGGGACGACCGGTTCGGGAAAATCGGTGAGTATCGCGGCGATTACAACCTGTCTGGTGATGAATAATGCCCCGCGCGACCTGCGCCTGGTGATGATTGATCCCAAAATGGTGGAGTTGATTCGCTTCAATGGGCTGCCGCATCTGTATGGCAAAGTGGAAACCGACCTGGAACGGATTTTGGGGGTGCTGCGCTGGGTGGTCAGCGAAATGGATCGGCGTTATATATTGCTGGAAGAATCGCGCTCACGCAATATCGATACCTTCAATCGTAAAATGGCGCGCCGCAAAGATGGCGAAACGCTGCCGCGCATTGTGGTGCTGATCGACGAATTGGCCGATTTGATGATGTCGGCCCCCGAACAAACCGAACATAATCTGGTACGTCTGGCGCAAATGGCGCGCGCCACGGGCATCCATTTGGTAGTAGCCACACAACGCCCCAGCACCGATGTGGTCACCGGATTGATTAAAGCCAATTTCCCGGCACGCATGTCTTTTTCGGTGGCATCTTCGATTGACTCGCGCGTAATTCTGGATACCACCGGCGCGGAACATCTGCTGGGCAGCGGCGACATGCTCTTTTTGCCCCCCGAAGCCGGTAGCCCGATTCGTGTGCAGGGTGTGTGGATCACCGACCATGAATTGGAAAAAGTAGTAGATTTCTGGCAAAAATCCAGTCAGATCAAAGCCGAAGATACGCCGCCCTGGGATGCGATGCTTGAAACAGAAGCCGTACTCTCGGATCGCGATGGACTGATCGAAGAAGCCATCAAATTGGTACAACAAACGCAACGCGCCAGCATCTCCATGCTCCAGCGGCAGTTGCGCATTGGCTATCCGCGGGCAGCGCGCCTGATTGACGAATTGGAAGACCTGGGGGTGGTGGGCGAGTCTCAGGGTGGCGGCAAGGAACGCGATGTGTTGATTGACGAAGATGATAGTTGGATGGATTATCTGAAATAGCTCGGCTTGACAGCCCCTCTCCACTGCGATAGCATTCATGCTTGGTACAAATTGTGCCAGATTTCAGGGATTTCTCGCCACTGGCTCGAAATGACCATCCCTAAAAATGACTGGAAACCAGGAACCTATCGTGACGCAACTAGCTGAAAAACAAGAAATACCCCAAACCTTTACCGATGTGATGAGAAAACTCTTTAAGGGGATTTTTGACCCCATCGGCAGATTTCTCAATCAGATGGGCCTGACACCCAATACGATGACCTTGATCGGTCTGGTAGGGAACGCTGTCGGCGCGGTCTTTCTGGCGCGCGGCGATATGTTGACCGGCGGGCTGATTATTTTGGTCATGGCGCCCATTGATGCGCTGGACGGCACTATGGCGCGCCTGCGCGGCGAGCCCTCTACATTTGGCGCTTTTGTAGACTCGGTCACCGACCGCTACGCAGAGTTGATTACATTTTTGGGGTTGCTGTATCACTTCCATCAAAGTGAATATTGGTTTGCCAGCCTGCTGGTGTATCTGGCCGCGGCCGGATCTATGCTGGTTTCATATGTGCGCGCTCGCGCCGAAGCGTTAGATTACGATGCCAAGGTTGGCATTCTCACTCGCATGGAACGCTACTTTGTGCTGGTGCCCGCGCTGATTTTTAATATCCCTGTCATCGGCATTGGCATTATCGCCCTGCTGGCAAATATCACCGCATTGCAGCGCATTCTTTATGTGCGCAAGCAAGCGCATATTGAGATGAAGAAATAATTATGCCCAACAGTTTCAGCATTGGCCCACTTGACGTACATTTCTATGGCATTATCATTATGCTCGGTACGGTAGCCGGAACCTTTCTGGCTTCTTATCGCGCCAAACAGCGTAAGCAAGACCCCGAGTTTGTTTGGGACAGCCTGGTATGGGTCCTTATCGGCGGGGTGATTGGGGCGCGGCTGTGGCATATTTTCACGCCGCCGCCTTCGATGGTTGAACTGGGTATTACCACACAATATTATCTAACCCACCCCCTGGATGCGCTGGCGATCTGGCGCGGCGGCCTGGGTATTCCTGGAGCGGTCATCGGCGGCGGGCTGGCTTTGTATCTTTACTGCCGCAAACAACAAACCAGCTTCGTTCTCTGGGCCGATATTGTGGCTCCCTCACTGGCCCTGGCGCAGGCCATTGGACGTTGGGGCAATTTCATCAATCAGGAGCTTTACGGCGGGCCAACCGACCTTCCCTGGGGAATTTATATTGAACCCGCGTACCGCGTGGCCGGGTTCGAACAGTTCACCCATTTCCATCCCACATTTCTCTACGAATCGCTGTGGAGTTTCGCCAATATGGCCTTGCTACTCTGGCTGGGGCATAAATTTACTAAATCGTTGCGCGATGGCGATATTTTCCTGATCTATTTGATTGTTTACCCGATTGGCCGTTTCCTGCTGGAATTTGTGCGCCTCGATTCGTCTCAGCTTGGGGGCATTAACGCCAATCAGGCTTTTATGGCTGTAGTAGCATTGGCGGCAGGCGCGGCGTTGTTCCGGCGGCACCACAAAAAATAGCAAACAAAAAATCATAACGCAAGGGCGCAATGAAAAAAGCCGCAAAGGTTTTGATAATTTCTTTGCGACTTTGCGTTAAACTAGAGATAAAACGATGATAATTGTTGAAAACCTCCGGAAAGATTTCGAAGATTTTACGGCTGTCGATCAAATCAGCTTCAGGGTAAAGGCTGGTGAAGTGTTGGCGCTGCTCGGCCCCAATGGCGCCGGGAAAACAA
>JACNJM010000240.1:11950-13190 GCA_014382605.1 Anaerolineae bacterium | reverse complement strand
CTTTCGGGTACACTCTCGATCAATGTGATTGAGCGCCGCCGTGAAATTGGCGTGATGCGCGCCGTGGGGGCCTCCTCTCGTGATGTCAGCCAGATTTTTATCGGGGAAGGTCTGATGTTGGGGTTGGTAAGCTGGCTGTTTGCCGTGCCGATAGGCTTGAGCGCCGGACCTGTATTTGTGAAAACCCTCGGCAATGTTATCGATTTCCCTGCCGTGTACTATCCGTCCTATCACGGCATTTGGCTCTGGTTGGGAATCGTTACTCTACTTTCTGTGTTGGCAAGCTGGGTTCCCGCCCGCCGGGCCACGCGTATCAGTGTCAATGAGAGCCTGGCGTATGAATAATCTCATTAAGATGACAGTCACCTGCCAGGTGACTGTCATCTTCGTCACATAATTTGGAGAAAATAATGAATATTAAACGTATCACGGTACTTTTCTTGTTGTCTGCCAGCGTCTTGTTGCTGGCCGCCTGTGAAATGGCGGCAACCCCGGTAGTCGAAGAAGATACCGCTTCGATACCCGTTGTCACTGATTTTGCCGTGGTCGCCGAAGGTCGTTTGGTGCCGAAAGAATCGGCTCAACTTGGCTTTGTGAGTAGCGGCCATGTGGCGGAAATTCGGGTTGCAGAGGGGGATGACGTGGCTGCCGGGGATGTGATTGCCCGTTTGGGGAATCGTGAAACTCTGGAAACGGGCATCGCCAACGCGCAGTTAGAGTTGGCTGCTGCTCAATTAGAGTTGCTCTCGGCCCAACAGGATTTACAGTCCCTCTACGATAACTGGCCTGCAGCGGCGACCGCGGCGCAGGAGGCGCTCACCAACGCGCGTGAAGCCGCGCGCAGCACCGAGCGCACTTTGAGTTATCGCACCTCACCTGCCGACCAAACCGATATTGATGTGGCCTGGTCGCAAGTGGTTTTAGCCGAAAATGATCTCGACGACGCCAAAGAAGAATTTGAACCCTACGAAGATAAACCCGCTGATAACCTCGCCCGTGCTACTTTCCAGAGTTTGTTAGCAGAAGCTCAAGGCCGCTATGACGATGCCGTGCGCCGCTATAACGCGCTGGTAAATACAGCCAACGATTTCGAAATCTCTCAGGCAGAGGCCAATAACGCCATAGCTCAGGCACGCTTGGAGCAAGCGCAAAAAGACTACGACGAGTTGCTAATTGGCCCCGATCCGGATCAGGTTGCCCTGGCCGAAACGCGTATTGCCGCGGCTGAAGCCCGCGTGGC
>JACNJM010000240.1:6968-11588 GCA_014382605.1 Anaerolineae bacterium | reverse complement strand
GTGACCTATACAGCCCGCATTCTTCTCGATGAAATCGACCCCCTGTTGCGCTGGGGCATGACCGTTGTAGTGACTTTTGTGGAATGAATTGTTGCCCTGACCGCCTCCCCCAAAAATCGGGGGAGGCGGTCAGGGGTGGGGGTTATTTTATTTCATCCATTTTTCGATGGCTTCGATATGCTCGGTGTAGTGCCAATGGGCATTGGCTGAGATCAAAGTATGTACGCTTGTATCTTTGGCCCACTCAAATGGCATCGGCCCGGCGACAAACTCATCATCCAGTTTTTCAACCTGAGTAATAAACTCATCATGGATGCGGTGGAATTCGTCCATGATCTTTTCGAGCGGGTGATCTCTATTGGCCGTGTAACGCTCATCGTTATAGGCGTTAATATCATCCCATGATTTCATAACGGGATAATTTACCGGAGTTCCACTCAATCCCGCGGCGAGACGGTCTGTAGCAAGTTCCTCCCACGTAGCGATATGCGCCAGAATATCTTTAATGCTCCAGTTATCTTGCACGGTTGGGTCAAGCATTTGTTCCTCGCTGAGTTCAGCGAGTAGCTCATTTAATTCGTTCCAGTGTTGATGAATGGTTTCCAGCAATTCTTGTTTGGAGGGGGGATTGGTCATTATTTGCTCCGAGATCTGAATCATGCTACTAATTCTTCAAACTTATCCACATAACTTGCCAGCACAGCGAAAGCCTGTTCGACAGGCTCGGGGGTGGTCATATCCAGGCCAGCCATTTTCAGCGCATCCAGGGGATAGATTGAATTTCCGGCTTTGAGGAAGTTTAGATAGTTTTCAGTCGCCCCGGCTTTGCCCTGCAAAACACCGTTTGCCAAAGCATTGGCTGCAGAGATGCCGGTCGCATATTGATAGACATAGAAATCCATATACATATGCCCGAATTGCGCCCAGGTGATACCAATGCGCTCCTGATCGAATTCAACTTCTTCGCCGTAGCCTTCCTTGAAGAGTTCAGCGCAGCGGGTACTCATAATTTGGGCGTTGAGTGGCTCTCCCTTTTCAACGCGCTGGTGCATTTCCAGTTCCCAACGCGCAAGGGTGGGCATAATGAAGAAATACCTGTGGAAGTTGGACATCGCCTCCTCGACCAGCGCCAACTGGAAGGTGGCGTCGTTTTGCGTCTTGAATAAATAATCCCGCACCAGGGCTTGATTGAAATTCGAGGCCACTTCGGCCACAAAGAGTGTGTATTGTGAGTAAACAAACGGCTGTGTTTGACGCGTGTAGTGAGAGTGCATGGAATGGCCGAGTTCGTGTGCCAGGGTACTCAGGCTGAAAATATCATCGGCATAACTCATCATGATAAAGGGCTGCGTGCCGTAACTGCCCCACGAAAATGCGCCTTGACGTTTGCCTTTGTTGCGAGCGCGGTCAATCCACCGATCTACCGTACAGCCGCGGCGCAGCACGTTGACATATTCTTCGCCCAGGGGCGCCATACCCGCAGCAATCCACTCGACGGCCTGATCGTAGGCGATGAGGGGTTTTTCCTTCATCAGCGGAGCTTTGATGTCGTAGACATGGAAGTTATCGTAGCCCAACGCTTTGCGCCGGATGCGCCAATAACGATGCCAGGTGGGTAGGTTTTTCTTAAATACGCCGATCAGATTGTGGAAAACTTCCTCCGGGATTGTGTTGGGTTCAAGTGAAGCTTGAAGCGCCGACTCATAGTTGCGGGCGCGCATGGTGAGTACATCGCGTTGTAGCGCGGTGGTTTGGATCGCAGCTAGCGTATTTTTGAACGACAAATAACCATCGGCGTAATTCTGCCAACCTGTACGGCGTGCTTCGCGATCGGGGTGGGTGATGAGCGAGTCGATGCTGCTCTGCCCGACTTCAATCTCTGCGCCCTGGGTATCTATTGCAGGCTGAAATTTTAGATCGGCATTGGTAAGCGCAGAATAGGGGGTTAGCGTTTGTTTCGGCGGCAGTGATTCTGAAACGTAAGCCAATACTTCTTCAACTTCTGTGGAACGGATATGCTGCTGGCCTTGCTTAAGCTGATCGAAATAATGGGTGTAGATTTCTAAATCGACTTCTTCTTCGGCCCATAGTTCCAGGGTTTCAAACCCAATCTGCATGAGTTCAGGCTCTACAAAGGCAGCAGTCGCCCTCGCTTTGGCAACCAGCCCGCGGGCTTGTCCGAACATCGCCTGCGCCTCCTGGTCAGTCATATCTACGGAGCCAGCCAAGCCTGTATAGACGAAGACCTTCATCGCCAGAATCAGGAGTTCTTCAACTTCATGCAGCGTCTTTGCAAGCATTTGTGGGCTGGTCCCCAATTTTCCTTGGTAGGCAGCGATTTGTGGCAGCCATGAGTTTACCTGGTGAACGCCTTTTTTCCATTCTTCGGGGCTTGCGAAGATACTGGCTAAATTCCAGGTTTCTTCAAGCGGAACTTCGTTACGCTGAGGTAAAGATTTTTGAGACATGGGCAACGATTCTCCTGAGCAGGGGTTATCTAGTTTGATCCCATTCGCGGCATTCAATGGGTGCGAATGGGAATTCGTATGATATGATTCGCATTTGTTGGAATCATACCATGTTCGCACAGGAAAGAATCGAATAACTGCGTAGTCATCGGCCATTTATCTGTTTTCACTATTGCTTGGAAGGATTATCGCTATGTTTTCAAAACTTAAAACTATGAACCGTGAACACCTTGCCTGGTATTTATATGATTTTGGTAACTCAGCTTATGCTGCGGTCGTATTATTAGCCGTATATTCGGCCTATTTCAAGGGGGCCGTTGTTGGCGGCGCGGAAGGTTCGCGTTTGTGGGGAATTGCGGTGGGTATTGCTATGCTGGTTGTGGCTGTCGTCGCGCCCGTTTTAGGCGCAATCGCCGATTTTTCAGCATCAAAGAAACGGTTCTTGTTGATGTTTTCGGCAGTTACCTGGGTGTTTACCGCACTGTTATTTTTCGTTCAAAAAGGCGATATTCTCATAGGCGTGGTTTTCTTCATCCTGGCGGAGATTGGCTATCGCGGCGGGCAAGTATTTTATAATTCGCTGCTTCCGGAGATTGCCACTCCCGAAGAGTTGGGTAAAGTGTCGGGGAATGGTTGGGCAATCGGGTCTCTGGGTGGCATCCTGTGCCTTGTGCTGGTACTGCCCCCGATTGTGCTCGTCGATGGCACCCTGATGGTACGTCTCTCTTTGGTGTTTACAGCGGTTTTCTTTGCGGTTTCTGCCATTCCGCTCTTCCGCTGGATCGATGAGCGCGCCGAGGCAAAACCGCTTCCCGCGGGTGAGAATTATGTCAGCATGGCGTTCAAACGCCTGGCGGCGACATTGAAATCTATTCGCCGTTTCCGCGAATTCGTCAAATTCATGATCTCATTTTTGATTTATAACGATGGAATTATTATGGCGCTGGATTTTGCCGCGATTATTGGCGCGGTACTTTTTGGCATGACGCAAACACAATTGATTATTTTTATGATAATTGTTCAGATCACGAGTGTTGCTGGCGCTTATATCTTTGCCGCATTTGGTGAGCGTGTCGGTTACAAACGCTCACTCATATATTCGATCCTCATGATGATGGCTATCGTGATCTGGATGATTTTTGCCCAATCCCTGACGGTTTTCTTTATCATTGGCGCTTTCGCCGGATTTGCCCTGACGGGCGTGCAATCCATCAGCCGCACAATGGTCGGCCAATTTGCGCCCAAAGGGCAAAGCGCTGAATTCTTTGGTTTCTTTGCCATTGCGGGGCGCACATCTTCTTTCATTGGCCCCACGATATACGGTATCATTGCCTTTGAAGCCGCACAATGGTTTATGAAGCAACGCGGGCTGACAGAATTACTCGCCGAACAGAATGGTCAACGGGTGGCGGTTGTTTCAATCGCCATATTCTTGTTGGTCGGTTTAGTGCTATTGCTCTTTGTGAATGAGAAGAAGGCGCGTCAAGCCGCCATTGATGAAACAGCATAAATTTGGAAGGCATCTAAAATGAGTTATTTTCAGTTTCAGCGGCGCGCCCCGATGCGTCTGGTTTTGAAATCACTGATCTACGCTGCAATGGGTCTGTTCTCCGAGATGGAAATTCGAGGTCGGGAAAATATCCCCGCTGAAGGCCCTTTGATTGTCGCAGCCAATCATTTTAGTTTTGCCGATCCGGTGGCAATAATCCGGATCGCTCCCTGGGATATTGACTTCATCGCTGCGGCGGTGCCTGGTTTTGCACCAAAATGGTCTACCTATTTACCCAAACTGTGGGGGGCTTTTTGGGTGTATCGCGGCACCGGTTCACGTTATGCTTTGCGCTCGGCTGAAGCTTTGCTGAAAAATGGCGGCAGGCTGGGCATTTTCCCCGAGGGGGGAGCCTGGGCGCAGGTTTTGCGTCCGCCGCGTCCGGGTGCCGCCTATCTCACCACGCGCGGCAATGCAATGATATTGCCAGTGGGTTTATATGGCCTGAATGACATTTTTCCCTTGCGGATGCGGAATCGTCCAAAAGTGGTGGCTCAAATAGGTAAACCATTTGGCCCCTTTAATGTTTCGGGTCGTGGACGTGAACGACGCGAACAACTTGATGCGGTTGGGCATACCATCATGCAGAAAATTGCTGAGTTG
>JACNJM010000240.1:0-6601 GCA_014382605.1 Anaerolineae bacterium | reverse complement strand
TGTGTAAAGATAATTGCTGTCAATGAGCAGGTTGACACCTGTTATGAAGAATAAGTAGAGATTGCTCCAAATGATGATCCGCCAAATGGATTTGATGTTTGGGCGATAATCTTCAACTGCGGCCATGAAAACCGCCGCGGCGATGATGCCGCCATGTGAGATAAAAAGCTGAACCGCATAGAAGTGGGGAAAGCCATAACTGCCTGCGTCAGGCGTTAGCAGGGGCTGGACGGCGGCGCTGATACCGAGAAAATACGTGAATTCAAAAATTGCGTGACTTTTAGTGAAAAGCATATACACGCTCAGCCACACAAAAATGGAGCACAGATGCAGGGGCAAATTCCATTGAAAACTCCACCGATCGTTGACGAAATTCCAGACGTGATAGCTGATTTCGTTGAGAATGAGCAAAATCGCTAATCCATAGCGAACGTTTTGGCGCTGAATTTCATTTAGTTGTCTGCCGAGGCATACAAGCAGGATAATCGAGATTACAATAACCCCCAGAGCTATCAGATGAGCAATCCCGAAAAGCACAAAGGGCGCTCCGGCGTAGTCAACGGCAAAAAATTGGCTCATTGGACGAGCGATTTATCCGTTTGCTGTCCGGTGTCGGCGGTCGTAGATCATATATGGCAAATAGAGCACCAGACACATAATTAGAGCGATGAACTCCACTATCAGCAGGTACAGCGGCCAGGGGCCGAGTACATCTAGCAAGCTGGCTGTGGGCGGTTTGTGCCGCGAGTAGAGATAATTACTCTGGATGATGAAATTCAATCCGGTGATGACTATCAGATAGATATTTGTCCACAGAAATACCCGTTTAAAGGATGCCCAGCGCGGACGGAAGCCCTCCACCAGGGCCATGAATACCGCCGAACTGATAATTGCTCCGTGTGAGATAAAGGTCTGAAAAGCGCGGAAGTGGGGGAAGCCATAAATTCCGGCATCCGGGGTTAGGAGCGCTTGCAACGCCCCGGCAATTCCCAGGAAATAGGCAAACTCGAAAATCGGGTAGCTCTTGGTGATGAGCATATACGCCCCCAGCCAGACGAAGACCGAACACAGGTGAAAGGGCAGGTGCAATTGGATGCTCCATTGGCCTGTGGCAATATTCCAGACATGCCAGCCGAATTCATTCAATACCAGAATTCCCGCCAGCGCGTAGCGGATAACGTCCTTGAGTTTCTGGTTGGATGACTTGCGCACGTAGATGAAAGAGAGATTGAAGAGCAGGATAATTACCAGGGCAAGCAAATGCTCCGGACTAAAAAGCACAAAGGGTGCGCCGGTGTAGTCTTTGATGAAATATTGAATCATTGCTATTTCCTCATGAAAAAATTATTACCAAGTAACCGGTTTGCGCTATTTCAGCGCAGTTTTCATGCGATCAAGCGCTTCAATTACCATAGCGCGTGGGCTGCCAAAGTTGAAACGCACATGTCCCTCGCCGCCAGCGCCGAACCAGGCGCCGTCGTTCATGGCAACGCGTGCATTCTTCACAAAAAACTCACTGGGGTTACCATCGATTCCCGCTTCACGGCAGTCGAGCCAGGCCAGGTAGGTGCCTTCGGGCTTTGCCACGCATACGCCAGGGAGCTCTTTTTCGACAAAATCAGCCACGTAATCGCGATTGGCTTGCAAATAAACCAGCAGCGCATCCAGCCAGACATCGCCTTGTTCGTAAGCAGTTTGCACGGCAACAAGCGCAAGTAAATTAACCCAGTCGACTAATCCACGTTGCGCCGCTTGGAATTTAGCGCGTAGCTCATCATTTTCAATCACAGCTACGGAAGCTTTCAGCCCGGCGATGTTAAAGGTTTTACTGGGAGCCAGCAGCGTGATGGTGTTGGCAGCAATCTCCGGGGCCAGGGAGGCCATGGGTATGTGTTGATTTTCCGAATACACCAGGTCATGGTGTATTTCATCCGAGCAGATCACGAGATTGTGCCGCAGACAGATCTCGGCCATCGCTTCGAGTTCATCTTTACGGAAGACGCGCCCGGTGGGATTTTGCGGATTGCACAGCATGAAGACGCGTGTTTGCGGGGTGATGGTGGCTTCAAAAGCATCCAGGTCAATTTCATATTGGCCGTCTTCGCCGCGTATAAATTCCGTCTCTTGCTGGATGAAGCCGCCATTTTCGGCAACTTTCAGGAAGGGGCCGTAGGTTGGAGTTTGGATCAGTACACCCTCACCGGGTCGCGTCACAGCTTGGGCTACCTGGTTGAACCCGACGACAACCCCGGGGACGAAGGTCACGTGCCCAGGGTCTACCGACCAACCATGCCGCCGCGCGAGCCAATCCACCACGGAAGCAGTTACCCCTTCGGGCGGGCGGGTGTAGCCAAATACGCCATGTTCCACGCGTTCATGCAGCGCCTCAATTACGGGTTCCGGCGAACGAAAATCCATATCCGCCACCCACATGGGCAGCACATCTTCGTCAAATATTTGCCACTTCGTACTTCCGGTCGGTCGGCGGTCGGGCAGGGTATCGAAATCGAAAGCCATAAAAATCTCCTCAAGTGAAACTACAAATGAATACCATGTTTTACTTTTTGATAAATTCTGCCTCAGGATATTCTGGGATGGGTGCAACTGTGACGCCGCGCAAATACTCATCAAAGAAGTTGGTAACCTCACAAACTTTCAACTCAAGTACTTTTCGGAAAGTACCCAAAACACAGGCCACTGCGAGCGCAGCGTGGCAGTTTCCCAAATAGGGGAGATTACTCATGCACTTAGCGCGGCAGGCGCAAGCGTCACCCCTTCGGGGCTCGCAATGACACGTCATTAAAGGGCTTTCCGGAGTCGATTTGTTCGAATTTCATCATAAAAGTTGAATTAGACTTTTGGTCTTCGCTGACTCGTACAATGCCAGAGCAGTTTTGACATGGTTGCGCGTTTCCTCGAGTGTCAAATAGTTCGGAGCGCCGTCGAGAATGGCGGCGTGCATATCTTCAACTTCGCCCAAGTATAATGCTTTTTCTGGCACCGAAATTACTTCGGCTGGGCCGTCTTTGGGCGTGAACGTCATCACCCGACCCTCGTCCAACCCGACGAAGGGCTTGCTGAGATGCAACCGTCCTTCGGTTCCAATGATTTCGACAAATGTGTGGAAAGGCGTTGCAAATGACGAGGCAATTTGTGCAATCTTTCCGTCCGCATACCCCATCTGCCCGGCGAAAATTTCGTCCACGCCGCTGACCCCAATTTGCTGCGTCCCCAAGACCCATTTTGGTGGCCCGCCAAAGATGAACTGGGCGAAACTCAGCGGGTAGACACCCACATCCCACAGACAGCCGCCGCCATATTCTGGTACCAACCGCACGTTGATGTTATCCGGTTGGCGCTGCGTTTCCGGCAAATAGAAATCGAAGGCCCCACGAACGAGTGTGATCTCGCCTAGCCTTCCGGCGTGCGCCAACTCCCCCGTGAGTTTGGTCTGCGGATGATGGCGATACATGAAAGCCTCCGCTAACACCATGCCAGTTTCGCGGCGGGCAGCGATCATGGCATCCACTTCTTCAAGCGAAGTCGCGCAGGGTTTCTCGCAGAGTACATGCACGCCAGCTTGCATGGCCTCGATGCTCCATTTTGCATGTAAGTGATTGGGTAGCCCGATATAGACTGCATCTACCGCCCCCGATTGCAGCATATCTTCGTAGCCGCCAAACGCTTGGGGAATTTCCCATTTTTGGGCGTAGGCCTCGGCTTTGGCTATATCGCGGCTGGCGACGGCGACTAGCTCCCCGCGTGTTGATGCGCGAATGGCCGGAATCAGCGCCCGGTTGATGTTGGCTGTGGAAAGCAACCCCCAGCGAATTTTGGTCATATAATTACTCCTGTCATAAATATTCTCAGATGAACGCAGATACACGCGGATGAGTTTTTACCTCGTCTATGTATATTTGTGTTGATCTGCGGTTTCTAAATGCCGCACAAATGAGTCTACACTGGTTTCCCTAAAATATGCCCGATACGCGGCGGTTTCATCCAGCACGGCCTTGAGCGTCATGGCAATATCATCCAGCGCGTGTCCTGGCTCGTTGCCTGCGCTCAATTGCAACTCTCCGTGGCTGGTTTCCCCCTCCACGCGGATATGCCCCTTCTCCTCCATCCAGGCCAGCCCCAGATGCACGGCATTCGCGCGGCTCGCCATTGCTGCGGCTAACACCTTTAATTTAACAATGCCAGCTTTGGCGCGCAAGGCATGTTTGACCAACCCGGCCAAGCGCGTCAGAAAGGCCGCGGGGTCGTCGAGACCAGGATTTATGCCAAAGAGCGCTAACCGTTGGGGCGCGGTCGTCGCTAAAATTTTGGCCCACTCCCGCGGGCCGGGCGGCGCGCTCCACAAAATCAGCGTTTCGGCAGGTACCAACTCGTTGCGGTCGTGCCCGCTCAGGCGGCGTTTGGCTTCTCCTTCTGTGTAGAGGCTGAAATTCCCTTCGGCTTTGAGTTGATTCAATAAAGGCAGTGGATGCTGTTCCCGGCGGTAGTCCAGCACTTCCAGCGGGGAAGCTTCCGGCGCGACCTCAGGGCGGGTACCCGCACTCAGACGAAAATCCTGCCATTCAAGTTGCAGGCGGCGCTCACCGCGGAAGGTATGGGTCGAAACTGTATAGGCCAGATCAAATTCGCCCTCGGGGAGTTCTTCGTTTGCCCCGCGCCACCACAGAATATCTTGCGCATTGCCCGCCGCATCTTCAACCACCAGGCGCAGATGGTTTTTATCGCGTCCGATAGGGGTTGAATTGACCAGCCTGACGCTGCGTGTAGCCAGAATGAGCGCAGGATTGCCAGCCCCAAACGGTGCCAGACGGTTGAGATCATCGGCCAGTTCAAGCGTGATTTCGCCAAGCGGCAGATAGGCATCTATCGTCAGGCTGGGTTGCGCGGGAGCTTGCGGGTATTTTTTGCGGATGGTGCGCGACAACCCGCGGCGAAAATCGGCGATACGTTCTCTATCGAGTGCCAACCCTGCCGCCATCGGATGCCCTCCGAAACCGTGCAGCATCTCAGCTTGCGCGGCAATCGCCTCGCCGATATGCACCCCCTCGATTGAGCGCGCCGAGCCGCGCGCAGGTTCACCATCGGGCGACGAGAGCAGCACCACTGGCATGTGGAAACGTTCCACCAAACGGCTGGCGACGATCCCGATCACTCCGGCGGGCCACTGCGGATGCGCCAGAACCAGAGCAGCAAAATCGAGCAGGTTGGGGTCGGTCTCGATCTGATTGATGGCCGACTGGTAGATTTGCTCGGTGAGCAGCTTGCGCTTGTTATTGAGGCCTTCAAGTTGAGCCGCCATCACCGCTGCCCGGCCAGAGTCATCTGTGGTAAAAAATTCGACAATTGGGTTAGCATCTGAGAGCCGCCCCAGGGCGTTGAGCCGCGGCCCGATGCCAAAGCCGATCTGCCCGGCGTCGATCTGATCTGGGATGATTTCGGCGTTTTCGAACAAAGTTTGCAACCCTAAACGCGGCGTGCGGCGTAGAATTTTCAGCCCACGTTGCAGCAGGTAACGCGCATCTCCGGTTTGCAGGGCCACATCGGCGACGATGCCCAGCGCGACGAGATCGAGATATTTCTCAGACAGATGATCGGGTTCGGGGGACGGCGTTTTCCGCCCGGTCTTCTGTCCTCCGTCCTCCGTCTTTTGTCTTCGGTTTAATAATTCTTCAATTAACTTGTACGCTACCCCAACTCCCGGCAGCGTTGAAAGTGGATGTCCCTCTGGTGCCATTTTGGAGTTGACGATAGCATCGGCGTCTGGCAGTTCTGACGGCAAGTCGTGATGATCGGTGATAATCACCGTCAGGTTGCGCGCTTTAGCAAAACTTACCGCTTCGTGGGCGGAGATGCCGGTGTCGCAAGTGAGCAGTACGGTGGGCAGTGGGGAGTTGGATGTGGTTGGAGCAGTGATGAGTTTTTCCAGAACTTCAACCTTGATGCCATGTCCCTCGGTAGCGCGCAGCGGAATGTGGTAACTCACCTGCCCCCCAAGTTCCCTTAGGGCTTCGACCAGCAACGTGGTGGAAGTTTGTCCGTCCACGTCAAAATCGCCCCATACCAAAATATGTTCTCCCGCGGCAACGGCGCTCTCGATTAGATCGGCGGCGAGGCTCAGGCCGGGGAGTTCGCTGGGCGCGGCTGGAATATGGTAATCGGGATCCATGAAAGCGCGCGCCGCATCCACGTTTGTGATGCCGCGTCGGGCGAGAGTCTGCGTTACGAGCGGGTGCCCGCCGATGGCATTTTTCAGCGCATCGGGTATCGTTGTCTTTGGGAACTCCCTCCAAGCTTCCCTGTTTGGGGTATGTATTTGTGGGTCCGTCATAACAGAAGCCTGCCAAGGTTTGCCATTTTGGCTCATCTGTAAAAAGTGTGCAGGTGACAGTCACTTGCGAAGTGACTGTCACCTCGTTTGCACAGATTTGCCATATGAGCCGCCATTTTTACATTGCCTTCATTTTACCTCTAGTTGTAGCGGATTTTATACTCATAAAACTCATCGCACGAATATTCGACATGGATTCCGGGTAGGAGTATAATCGCTTGGTTTTGCGGATCAGAAAATTCTGATCAAACTGAA
>JACNJM010000236.1 GCA_014382605.1 Anaerolineae bacterium | reverse complement strand
TCACGGCCCACGCGCGTGATTAAGTAGATTTTGGAAAGAACTTTGAAAAAGACTTCCGAGATTTTAAAAATCTTGGAGGTATGGAAAGCCCCTCACCGCATACAAAAATCCAACAAAAAATTTGCGTTCATCTAACATCTCACTTGCGTGGCTCTAACATTTCCCCTGTATGATTATATGCGTACAACAAATAAAACAAACCTACTCAAACAGGAGAAAACAGCATGATGAACCTCTATATGACCCCTCACCAACGCGCCCATATGCGCCGCCGCATGATGCAGGGCGACCGTGTTGCCCGCAACGTGGCTGCCGCCAACTGCGATATTCACATCCCTGTAGATGTGCGCGAAGACGCAGAAGCTTATGAAATCATTGCCACACTACCCGGCCTGAGCGCCGACGACATCAATATTGAGATCCAAGAAAATATCGTAGGCATCCATGGCGAGTTCAAAACCGAAGAAGACACCGAAGGCTACCTGCGCCGTGAGCGCCCTACCGGGACCTTCCAGCGTCACTTGCGCTTCCCTGCCAATCTTGTATCCGACGAGGCCGACGCCGCTCTCAAAGATGGCATCCTCACCTTGCGCATCCCCAAAGTGGAAGAACAGCGCCCCATCACGATTAAAGTCAACAAAAAATAAGCACTACCAGGCATCTCTTCTCCAAAAAAAGCCGGGCCAAAAGGTCTGGCTTTTTTCACGTAACATCGACTATACTTGAGATACTGTCACGAAAGGAGTTTCACCAATGACCGCATTGCTAAATCTCAACACGGCCTCGTTCGAAGAACTTACCTCCCTTCCGGGAGTTGGCCCGGCAATCGCCGAGCGCATTGCTGCGGCGCGTCCCTTCGCCGATGTGGATGAACTGCAAACTATTGAAGGTGTTGGCGCAGCCCTGTTTGAGCGCCTGGCTCCTTTGGTAGCTATCGCGGCGGATGATGTTGCCCCGGAGGCAGAACCCCTTGAAGAAACGCCGACCAGCCCTGAGGAAATCCCGCCACCCGAAGCCGAAACAGACTCGCTCGAAGTGGCTGCCGAAATCCCCGCCGATGGTCTTGCTCCCGAAGAATCTGAAACGCCATCCATCCCGCCTGAAGAAAATTCCGAAACCAGCATCACCCGCGGGCAGGCATTGCTGATGTCGTTGGGCAGCAGTTTTCTGGCCTTTGTTTTAGCAGCGGCCCTGGTCTTCGGCGTACTGGTGGGCCTCAACGGCGGGCTGCGCTTTGTAAGCCCGGTGGAACTGGCGCAACTTGAACGGCAAATTGAAGGCATGCAAGTGCAGCTCGATATTACAACTCAAGATATTGAAGGCTTGCGTACCCGGCTTAACAATCTCGAAGATGTAAGCGAGCAGGTCGCGCAACTGAGCGACGACGTGGCTGCGGTGAACGCACAGGCCGATGCGTTGAGCAGCGACGTTGAAATGCTACAAGCAGAAAGCGCGCTGTTCCAGGGTTTTCTGGAAGCCTTGCACGATTTATTAAATGGTCTGGTTGAGGAAACTAGCCCATAATTTTTGCCGCAAATGGTGTACAATCGCGCCGAATCAATATTTGTTTGAAAATTATTTTGGAGATTTATTATGACTGATCTGGGAAATGCATTCCCCGTCCCTGAACCCCAATCCGATGAGGTTGAAACCCAACCTGTCCCCGAGCTGCCAAACCTGGAAAAACTTGAAACCCAAATTCCAGATGATGCCGCCGCCGAAGCTGAACCTGCCCCAAAGCCCGAAAGTAAAATCCGCCGCTTTTTCCGCTCCATGTTGCGCTGGACACTGGGTTTGCTGATTGTATTGGGCGCCGGTTTTATTGCGGCAATTTTCTTGCTCTATCGCCCTGAAATCACCGCCAGCAAAATACAACAGGCCGAGTTGCAAACCCAACTCACCGCCGCCGAAGCACAGATCGCGGATCTCGAAGCCCAGATCAACGGTCTCAGCCCCCTGGCAATCGAGAATAAAACCCTGGTAGCAAGCCAGATGGAATATGAACTGCGTATATTGCTCATCGATGCCCGCCTGGATGTGAGCGACGCGCTCCTGGCCCTCGCTGAGAACGATCCTCCCCGTGCACAAGTCGTGCTGGATCGCACCACTGACAAATTTGCCGCCATGAAAGCGTTGCTCCCAGCAACCCAAAGCGGCGTGGTCACGGGTATGGAACAGCGCCTGACGTTAATTCTGGCCGAAATCGAAGACGATCCCTACGCCGCTCAATCCGATCTGGATGTACTGGCAAATTCGCTATTAGAGTTGGAAGATTCGCTCTTTAGCACACCTTGAGCCTGTGTTTTTTATTTGTGCGGCTTTCATCACACCGCAAATGATGATCTCAAAAAGGGCGGGGCGCTTTGCGCCCCGCCCTTTTTGAGATCATGCCTTATTCGTAATCAAAAACCGGGGTTTCAATCGTCCGCACCGGCTTCTTATGCCCCATAATAATCAGTTGTAAATTCTCAACGGTTTCCGGCGAAAAGAATTCTTCGCCGGTTTCTTCATTCACACGCGCAGGCACATTTTCAACGATGAAAAAATTCCCGTTTTTATACAATGTGTACGCAATCTTCTTTTCTACGAGTTTTGCAGCGCTTTCTTCTGGGGACATAATGACTCCAACAGGACTTACGCACTTTCGCAAAAGGAAGCCCGAAATCGTCTACGGGTATCAATATACAAAAAACAGCGGGCGACAGTCCGCTGCTTTTTGTTATGGCTCCAATGGAAATGGAGTCGGCTGATCAAACTGATCACCGCCTGCACTACGCTCGGCATACAAAAACCAATCATTTACCGAAGCAAAGCGGTCGGGGGTGTCGAAGAGCGGGCCAATCCGCACGCCCTGAACCTGAGCATCCACCCCATAAGTATACATCGGGTAATACAACGGCAACGCGGGCAGCGCGTTCGCAAAACGCACCTGAAAATTGCGGTAAAGCCGCGTGCGCTCGGTTGGATCAACAACAATACGAGCTTGCTCTAGATACTCACTGGCCTGACGATCATCCCATTGGGAATAATTTTGCCCGCCGGTGGCCTGAGTCTGGTGCCAGAAAGGGTAGGGATCGGGATCGGGCGAGCGGAAGAGATTCAAATCAACCAGCGCGGCGTCATAATTACGCGTATCCAGATAATTGCTAATCAATTCATCATAGGGGATAGCGCGTAATTCCACGCCAATGCCCAGCGCCTGCCAATTCTCGCGGATGATCGCTGCCAGGGATGTGTACGGTTCGCCCTCGGGGTGGAGTAACGTGAACGAGAAGGCGACTCCATCCTCGTTGGTGCGAACTGCCCCCCCCGACGCAGGAATAGTATATCCAACAGCCTTGATGGCTTGTACAGCTTTATCGGCATCGTAGTCAATGCGTGAAATGCCATCATAATATGCCCAGGTGTTGGGGAAAATCGGGCCATCGGCGATGGCGGCCTGACTATTGAGTACGCGGTCCACCATCCATTGGCGGTTGAGACCCATCAGCAAAGCCTTGCGAATTTCGGCATCCTGGAAGAAGGGCATACCCTCATCATCGAGATTGAGCAAAATCAACGCCAGTTCGGGCAGCCTGCCGGTGTAGAAGTTGAGATCAGGTTCGGCCAGGGCGGCTTTCAGAATTTCCGGCGTAATCTGGCTAATGCCACTGACTTCGCCAGCCTGGTAAGCGGCCAGCGCTGAGGCGGCATCGGGATAATAGCGAAAAATAACTTGATCGATAAACGGACGCCCATCGAAATAATCATCGAAGGCGGTGAGGGCAACCCCTTTTATCAGGTCATCCTCAACGATGAGCTGCTCGAAACGGAAGGGGCCACTCCCGACAGGAGTCATATTATAGGGATCATTGACCAACCCCTCAGGAGTCTGCCCGCCCAGCCTGTGAAACGGAAGAATCCCAAAGGAAAGATGATCCAAAAACGGGGCAAAGGGTTCGGGCAGGCGAAACTGGATGGTGTGTTCATCCAGGGCTTCAACTTCGATTTCGCTCCAGAATTGGCGCAAATCTTCAGGAATGGGCAAGGCCGGTTCTTTGAGCAGATTGATCGTATAGACAACATCGGCGCTGGTAACGGGGGTGCCGTCATGCCAGAGCGCATCGATGCGCAGCGAGAAATTATAAACTGTGCCATCGCGCGAGATGCCCCACGATTCGGCTAATTCGGGCTGGGGCAAACCGCGATCGTCAAAATAAATCAGGCGGCTGTAGATCAGGCGGTTTACATCGCGGTCGGCTGCATTATAATAAGCCAAAATCGGGTTGAGGCGCGAGAACTGACCTATCAGCCCTTCGGTGTAATTGCCGCCGGTAATCGGCTCGGGGGACAACGGTTGTACGGTAACCGGTTGCTGCCCCAACAGCAGTACACCAATGGCAATAAGCGCCAAAAAGACAATCAGCAGTTGCCAGCGTAGTCGTTTCATACTTTTTGAGAAATCCGAGAATAGGGAACGCGGCAGCGCTTTGCACCACAGCATATCCCTATTTTGGCTTCGTTTTCTAGCCGGTGAAAATAACGGTCAGAATAGCCAGCATGAAGAATAGAAAGGCTAAACCAATCGTCACTCGAAAGAGCAGTTTTTCCACGCCGCGGCGTGCCGTGAAAACTCCACCGGCATCACCGCCCGTCAAACCACCCAGGCCAGCGCCTTTGCTTTGCAAGATCACACTGGCAATCAGTGCAATTGACGTTATAATCAGAGCTACATCCAAATAAGCTTCCACAATAAAACCTCCAAGGATTTACGTACTTGTGCAGCGAAAGCCCGAAAATAGGGATATGCGGGAGTGCGTAAGCACCTGCGCATATCCCTATTTTTAGGATACTTTCTGAGCAGGGCTGGATTATACCTTTCGTCTATGGAAACGTCAAACTATCATGGATATTTACGAATACGTCATTAACCTGCATATGCACACCCCCTACTCGGACGGATATGGCTCGCACACCGAGATTGCCGCCGCCGCTCAGCGTGCAGGCCTGGATGTGGTGATCGTTACAGACCATAATGTGTGGGTCAATGGCCCCGAAGGGTACCATGGCGAGGGGGAGAAACGCGTGCTCATGCTAGTTGGCGAAGAAATCCACGACCAAACCCGCAAGCCGCAAAAAAATCACCTGCTTGTCTTCGGCGCAGACCGCGGCCTGGGACCATTTGCCAAACACCCCCAACGCCTGATTGATGCGGCCAATGAAGCCAACGCGCTCACTTTTTTAGCGCATCCCTACGACCCACCAGCCCCCGCCTTCAACCAGGATGACCTTTCGTGGGTTTCCTGGGAGGTCAAAAACTATACTGGCATCGAATTATGGAACGGACTCTCGGAATTTAAATCGCACCTCAAAGGTAAGCTCCAAGGAATCTATTATGCCTACAACCCGGCCGCGATTGCCTGCGGGCCATCCCCCCAGATACTCAAAAAATGGGATGAGTTGCTCAATAGCGGCAAACGCGTAGTCGCCATTGGTGGCTCCGATGCGCACGCGTTGCCCGTCAATCTGGGGCCATTGCGTCGAACGCTATTTCCTTATGAATTCCATTTCAAATCCATCAACACCCATATCTTTACCAGCGAACCTTTCAACGGCCAGACTGCTCACGACCGCCGTCTGGTGCTGGACGCGCTGCGGAAGGGTCACGCCTTTGTAGGGTACGATCTCCCGGCTTCGACGCGCGGCTTCCGTTTTACAGCGCAAGGATTGGGCAAAAACGCCTTATCTGGCGACACGATTCCGGCATCCAATGGGGTGACATTGCAAATCAAACTTCCCCAGCGAGCCGATATTGAACTGCGCAAAGATGGCGCAGTACTCAAAACCTGGCAAAACAGCGATATTGCCGCCCACATCACCACCGAACCGGGCATTTATCGTGTCGAAGTTTTTACGCACTATCTCAGCAAGCGCCGCGGCTGGATTTATAGCAACCCCATTTACGTGCGTTAGAATTTGGTGGCAATAGAATGGCTGAAAAACCGCGTTCATTACGCGTTGAAGGGATTATTCTCAAACATCGCAATTGGGGGGAAGCCGATCGCATGTTAGCAATCTATACCCGCGAATTGGGCAAAGTTCAGGTCGTTGCTAAAGGCGTGCGCAAGCCGCGCTCGCGTAAAGCCGGACATATTGAACCCTTCGCCTGTTCCAGCCTGCAACTGGCACGCGGACGAAGTTTTTATACCCTCACCCAGGCTGAAACGGTGCTGCCTTTTTTGAACCTGCGCGAAGAACTGGTTTCGCTGGGGTATGCATCCTACCTGATCGAATTGCTGGATCGCTTCACCTATGATGAAGAAGAAAATCCGGCGATCTACCGCTTGCTAAAAAACGCGCTGATATATCTGGAACGCGGCGACGCACCCCCGGCGGCAATCCACTACTATGAAATTCGCCTGCTCGATCAGGTAGGATTCCGCCCGCAATTGTTTAGATGTGTGAACTGCGAACGCGAGATTCAACCTGAGAACCAGTTTTTCTCTGCTCCCCAGGGGGGAGCGGTGTGCCCCCGCTGTGGTGATACTACCCCCGATGTGCGGCATATCTCGATGCAGGCGCTCAAATATCTACGCCACTTTCAGCGCAGCAGCTACGAAGATGCCGCCCGCGTCAACTTTGGTCCTGCTATCGAGGCTGAAATTGAACGATTAATGGGTTATTACCTCATCTATCTCCTTGAGCGCGGGCTAAATACCCCCAACTTCATTCGCCGCGTGCGCGAATAACGCTTCCTTCGTGTATAATGATTTCATGGCAAAAGACCCCATCGTAGCAACCATCGGAAAAATGCTCTCAGCGCGTGGCTGGCGGCTAACGGTGGCAGAATCCTGCACCGGGGGGTTACTCGCCGACCGCATCACAGATATACCCGGCTCCTCGGCATATTTTGTCGGGGGCTTTGTGGCTTATGCCTACGAAGCCAAAGTAAATTTACTGGGTGTGGAATGGTCGATTCTGGAAAAAGATGGTGCGGTTAGCGAAGAAGTTGTTTTGCAGATGGCGCGCGGCGCTCGCCGCGCCCTCGATGCGGATATTGCCATCTCCATTAGCGGAATTGCTGGCCCCGGGGGAGCCACACCCGACAAACCCATCGGCCTCACCTGGATTGGCCTATGCGCACCTAACCACGAAAAAGCCTGGCGCTTTATTTGGCAAGGTGATCGCCGCAGCAATAAAGAACAATCGGCTCGAGCAGCCCTGAAACTATTAGCGGAATATTTGGAATAAGAACTGTGGAACCCATCGAAGTCATTGCTCATTTTGATCGTGAAGGAAAAATCATCCCGCGTAGTTTTGCCTGGCAGCGGCGCACCTTCCGCGTCGATTCGGTTGGCCGCCGTTGGAGTGGACGTGATGGCCTGCACATTATGGTAATGACGCCGCGCAACCGCGCCCACCATCTACTTTTTGATACAGCGAAAGGCATCTGGTATCTGGTACGCGGCAGTGATGTGCCAACAATCCCCCTCGTATAGATTCTAGCTAAACGAGGGGTGAGCGAAATACCCGCCCCATCGCCGCTTTCTGAGTCTAACTGCAAATGTCTGAAAAGACACTTTTATAGCTATCTTAAAAGAATAAGACGAAAGTCCTCTTGTATCGGCATGATTTTCTACTATGCTATAAACTGAGAAGAAAGGCGAAGCACGCCATTTCTCAAGTTTACTATTTGTAAAAAGTAGTCTGGTGGCAAACAGATAACTTTACAAAATCCAATTACCTGATTGCAAGCGCATTGTGAGGAGGTGCTCTATGAAATATCTTTCTGCAATCATCCTGGTAGCCGTTCTGCTGACATTGCCGGGGGCCAGTGTTTTCGCTGCTCCAGGCCCGACAGTGGATGCAGGTTTGGCTGCCGAACCCGCCGGGACGGGTGTTTACCCGACTTTTGTGATAACAGCAGTTTCACAAAATAATTGGGTTGAAATTCGCACGGATAACCTTCCTGCCAACGAGAATTTCACCGTCACGATGGGTTATATGGGTTCGGGAGGCTTCGGGACGGTAGTAGCCACTACCTATTCCAATACCGGGGGCAGCATTGTTGCCCGCTATACCATTCCCGCTTACTTGTATAACCAGGGACAAATCGCCATTCGTATGGTGGGACAATCTTCAGGCTATTTCGCGTATAACTGGTTCTATAACAATAACGCTAATGTAGCCGGTCCGGCCCCAGCGCCCAGCGCGCCCGCGTATGTTGGGTATCCATCGTTTGCAATTGCTGCGGTGCAACAAGACAAAAACGTGACAATTGCCCCCAGCAATTTTCCGCCCAATGAGACTTTCTGGGTGCGTCTGAACTGGATGCACACACAAGGCCTGGCCGGGTATATTGTGCAAACGGTACACACCGATGCAAATGGCGTTCTGGATGATATGGTATATCCCATCCCTGATTTCTTGAAGGGATCGTATCAGATTGCTGTTCGGTTGGAAAGCCCAAATTACCCTTACTATTTCGCCTACAACTGGTTCTACAACAACAACGCTCCGTAGCGCGACCCGCGCGGGATGCGCATCCCCCCTGGAGATGGGCGCGCCACCCCGGAGCCTGGTTTGAACATCCACCTAAAAAAGAGCCTGATAAAATTATCATGCTCTTTTTTAGGCTATTTTCCCAAACGGGCGCGCTCTTCATCCACGATACTGGCATCCAGTTTGCGGAATAGCGGCTGGGGTTGATTGAGCGGGCTTCCAGGCTGAAGCGAACTGCTCTCCCAACGCCCGGTGGCTTTGTCGGGGATATAACGCAAAACGGTGTGTTCGCCGAGGTTGTCCTGGCGAGCTTCGACAACCTGCTCTCCGAATAGTGGGGTGGTATGCCCCAAAAAAGTGTGCAGTTTTTCACTGGTGAAGGGCAAGAAAGGCGCAAAGAGCACTTTGAGCGAATCGATGGCGCACATGGCCGTGTAAATGGTGGTTGCAGCGGCCGCTTTATCGGTTTTGATTTCGAACCAGGGTGCGGCTGTGTCAATATATTTATTGGTTTCAGAAGCCAGGCGCATGGCCTCGCTGAGGGCCGCCCGTAGTTTTACGCTTTCAATCAACTCACCCACGGTTTGGAATCCGGCTTCGATAACAGCCAGGATTTCCTTATCGGCGGGGCGCAGTTCTTGAGGCGTAGGGACAACACCCTCCCAATGTTTGTAGCCAAACGATAGCACGCGGTTGGCGAGATTGCCCCAGGTGGCAACCAGTTCGTTGTTGTTGCGCGCCAGAAATTCGTCCCAGTCCCAATCGGTGTCTTTGCTTTCGGGCATATTGACGGTGAGATAGTAACGCAGCGGATCAGGGTCGTAGCGCGTCAGAGCATCACGGCCCCACACAGCCCAGTTGCGGCTGCCACTGATTTTTTGCTTCTCCAGATTCATGAATTGGTTGGCGGGCACATCGTAAGGTACAGTAAGTGTCTTGCCGCGTTCCCCGGTGAAGATTTCAACAAAGCGCTCACCCGCGCCCATGAGTTCGGCAGGCCATAAAGCCGTGTGGAAGAAAATATTATCTTTTCCAATAAAATGGAAGGTGCGAGCTTCGGGATTCGTCCACCAGTTTTCCCAGGCAGCCGGAACACCTTCCACCTGCGCCCACTCGATGGCCGCGGAGAGATAGCCGATCACAGCCTCGAACCATACATACAGGCATTTGCCATCCCAGCCTTCCACGGGAACAGGGATGCCCCAATCGAGGTCGCGCGTGATCGGGCGAGGTTTCAGGCCATCGCTTTCGATCTTGCGCAGCGATTCGCCGAGCACAGTGTCGCGCATATAGTGTTGGCGCTGACGCAAAAAATCGATTACATCGGGTTCCAGTTTGGAGAGGTCCAGATAAAAATGCTCGGTGTCGCGCAATTCCAGCGCGTCGCCAGTTTTAGCATGGGGGTTGATAAGTTTCTCAGGTTCCAGCACGTTGCCGCAGGAATCGCATTGATCGGAGCGCGCCCCACCGGTGCCGCAGATATAACAGGTGCCCTCCACATAGCGATCGGGCAAGAATTTACCCGATGTGGTGGCGCACCACTGCGGGCGGATTTCAGTGTAGAGGAAGCCGTTATCTTTCAGCGCCAGGAATATGCTCTGAGAAACCTTGAAATGGTTCTGCGTATGTGTGGTGGTGAAGAGATCGTAAGAAATTCCCAACCCCTGAAAAAGTTCCAGAAAACCATCGTGGTATCCCTTGTAGACTTCTTCAACGGGCTTGCCCTCCGCGTCGGCACGCAACGTCACCGGCGTACCATGCGAATCGGTGCCACTGACCATCAGGGCTTGATTTCCTTTAAGGCGGTGGTAGCGGGCAACAATATCTCCCGGCAGGTGGGAGCCAGTAATGTTACCGACATGAATTTCAGCATTGGCATATGGCCAGGCGATGGCAATTAAGATGTTCTGTGACATGGAGGGCCTCCTATAACATGAGAGCATTACGCTATCCCACAGGGATGCTTAACGATGGTGCAAAGGAGCAGAAAGAATATAAAATCTTTGCGCCTTCGTCTTTTGGCGGCTTTGTGTTGAGATTTTACAAGAAAAAAGGCTGCCGATGGTGGCAGCCCTTTGAAGTTAGTTTTGCGAAACGTTAGCACAAATTTTCCACTTGAACGGCTGCCTGCTTACTGGCGCGGCACATCATCACGCGCATCATCGGCATGGCAACTTGCATGTGGGGGAAGTATGTACGCGTTTTCATCTTGAAAATGAGTTTATACGGGCGGCCTCAATTTGTCAAGCCGCGAACCTTGAGCGCGATCAATTTTCATTGTCCAAAAGTGCTTTCAACACCGCCAGGCGCGGATCTACATAGTTTTGCTCATGACCGCAATCCTCAGAATTGCGATTTACTCCGCATGTGGGGCATAAGCCCTTGCAATCTGGGCGGCACACTGAACTAATGGGCACTTCAATTAGCATATAATCGCGCAAAATCGGGGCAAAGTCTATTTTCCCATCGTGCGGCAAGATTGTTTCAGTATTGGCATCGGCTTTATTGGGTAATGTAAACAATTCGGAGAATTCGCAGGCCAACGGTTGCGCCATCGCTTTCAGACAACGTCCACAGGTTGCTTTGGCCGTGGCAGTAAAATGCGCCCGTGTCAGCAGGCCATTCGCTGTGCGGGCGATGTGGATTTCGCCGCTTAGATTCTCTGTTACTAAATCTTCATCAAGCCGTAATTGAGGAAAATCGAAGTCGAAAACTCGGCTGTAGCCAACTTCTTCATTTGCAATAAAACCTACTTCAAGCAGTAAGGCAAGATCAGGTTTCGACATTGTTATCACCTTTGGGGAAGAATGGGGTGCTGGCATTATAGCACAGCGATTCTTCAATCCACAAAGGTTTTTGCTAATTCTCCAATCTTAAGCTAAGATTATGTCATGATTAACGTCATCATCATCGACGATCATCCCATTGTACGGGCAGGGATGAAAACTGTGCTCAATCGCGCGCCGGAGATCACTGTCATTGCGGAAGGTTGCAACGGCGAAGATGCCTTAACGCTGGTACGCGCAAAACAGCCCCATGTTCTGGTATTGGATTTGAATCTACCCGACATCAACGGGCTGGAGGTCACGCGGCAATTGATTGCGCAGGGAATCTCTACCGCCATTTTAGTGCTGACCGCCCTCGATGATGCCCAAATGATCTTCAGTTTGCTGGAGAGCGGCGCCACCGGCTATGTGCTCAAAGATGAAGCTCTGGAAACGCTGGCACATGCCGTCCATGCGGCGGCCCGCGGCGAGAGCTGGCTCAGCCCCACGGTTGCCAGTAAAGTCATTCGGCGGGCGGTGTACGGCGAGCAGCCGCCCACTTTGGGGGTAGAACAAGCATCTCAACCAGAATCATCCCTAACTCGGCGCGAGATGGAAATCCTGCATTTATTGGCTCAGGGCCTGGATAATGCCGCCATCGCCGCGCAACTCGTCATCACCAAACGCACCGTTCAAAATCATATCAGCAATATTTATGGCAAACTGGGTGTCGATTCACGCACCGAGGCCATGCTCTACGCCATTCGTGAGGGGTGGGTAAAGCCGTAACGATGAAATCACGAATTCAACAAACAATTTTCGCGCTACTGGCGCTGGTGATACCGGCGTTTGCGCTTTTTCAGAGTTACGAATTATGGCAGGCAGGCGCGTCGGCACTTGACCTGGCGAATATCATCCCGGCGCTGCTGCTAACCCTGACGTACTGGCTCATTGGTCTGACGCTGCTCTTGCGCCTGTTCCAGCGGGTAGAAGCGCGCCTGCTCTTTTTGCTCTCGCAATGTATTGGTTTGGCGCTGCTCATTCCGCTGGCATACCCCGACCCGCGCCACGCCTCATTTTTTGCGCTCTCGGTCAGCATTACCGGGCTGCACTTTTCCGGTCCGCTGCTGCTTCACCTGCACATCAGCTTTCCGCGGCGGCTGGGGGAAAACCCGTGGCGGCGGCGCATTTTGGTAAGCGGATACACACTGGCCGCTGCCTCGGCGCTGGCCTGGTGGCTACAAGCGGTTCCCTGGTGGCAGGCGAGCATGCTCTACACCGTCAGTGTGATTATGGTAGCAGTGGGGATTCTCATTTTTATGTACTACCGCCGCTCCAGCGCCGACGACCGCCAACGCCTGCGTCTGGTAGTGTTGGGCACGGCGCTGCCGACTTTCTTCATCATCTTTTTCGACATGCTGCCCACATTGGCTGGTTTTTCACTGCGCGCCCCCACCTGGGCGCTTGCCTTGCTGCTGATCTTCAATCCGCTCAGTTACGCTTACGCCATCTCGCGCCGCGATCTGCTCGGCGTAGACCGCCTGCTCAACCGCACCCTGGTCTATGCCATTCTTTCCATTGGAATTTTTGGCTTTTACCTGGGGCCGTTTTTGCTGCTCTACCGGCTGCTACCAGAGAATATCGGGCTGCAAATGATAATCATCTCTGGATTAACGCTTTTTGTGGGCTGGTCCTTCAATGCGGCGCGGATGCGTGTCCAACGCTGGGTGGATCAAATCTTCTACGGGGGGTGGTACGATTACCCGGGGGTGGTCGAAACCGTCAGCGACGCGCTGGCCGGAAGCACCGAGCGCAGCCAAATTTTCGCCGTACTCACGCGTCAGGTGCCAGAGATGATGCAGCTTGCCAGCGCCAACCTGTGGATCGGCCAGGCCAACGCCACATACCCCCAGACCCCGCCGCAGCAAGAGCGTTTCCGCTTCAAATTTCAGAGCGAAGTG
>JACNJM010000152.1 GCA_014382605.1 Anaerolineae bacterium | reverse complement strand
GTGGCTTTTCTGGCTCTCGGCGTGGCAATTGGTTACGGGCCGTTTTAAGCGAAAAGGCGAATTTCTGTTGCCATTGTGTGTGAAAATAGTGGAAGTTTTGGTAAACAACGAAAAGGAGAATCGTATGTGGAAAAAAGCGCTGCGAGTTTACGTTTGGCTATATATTTTGGTAATGGCGGGAGGAATTCTCTATCAGGCATTTATAGACATTCAAAATAACGACTTTCAACCGGTTGCGATCATACTTCCGCTTTTGATGTTTTTGCCCGCCTGGGTAGTGTTATCTGGCCTGAAAGGGAAAAAAGTTTCGATTTTGTTTAGCATTTTAGGGCTGTTGTTGATGGCTATCCCGGTTGCGGGGATTTTCAACTTCAATGAAATCAGTTTGCTCACAATTGGGAAGGCTCTGATCTTTCTTCCGATGATCGTGGGGTTGGTCTATTTTGGGTTGATGAAGCGATCGTAAAAATAGATTGAAAACAAAAAATGAATACAGAGCTTCTCAATTTGTTTCCCAAGAACTACATGGCTTCACGTGAGCGCTTCCGCGGCCAAATCACTCATGTGCAGGAACACTGGCCGAATGCCGAATTGCATCAGTACGCTCTGGCTGAACACCCCGAATTGACCCTGGATTGGTTGCGCGCCGAAGCCTTGACCCAACCCGAGAAATTGATCATTTTGACCACTGGCGAACACGGCGCAGAGGGTATTGTTGGCGCGGCGATGATGCAACTCTTCATCGAAGAATATCTTCCCCGGTTGAATCCGCAGAACACCGGACTGCTGCTTGTACATGCCATCAATCCTTGGGGGATGCAGCACAACCGCCGCGTAAATTCCAATAATGTGGATTTGAATCGCAATTTTATTGGAGATGGGAAAATCTTCATCCCCGCTGCCAACCCAGAGTACAGACCGTTGCATCCCTTTCTGAATCCGCAGAAAACCCTCCGTGGGAGCCTCTGCTCGAAATTGGAATTTTTGTCCAAACTTATCAAGATCATGGTTTCGCCGGGACAATCGGCCTTGCGCTCTGGGATGTTGATGGGACAATACGAATTTTCCCAGGGACTTTATTTTGGCGGCGGGCAAATTGAAGAAGAAACCTGGGTGATGGTGGATTTGTATCGAAAAGCTGTGCAACCCTATGCGCAGATTTTGCATCTGGATATGCACACCGGCTATGGCCCGCGCTACCAGATGAGTTTGGTCAACTCTCCAACGGAGCGACGTGCCCCCACAGAATTGAAAACAGCCTTTAATTACCCCGAAGTGGTCGCAGCTATTCCCGAGGAGTTTTACGCCATTCAGGGTGATATGATTGATTGGGTTTATCTACTTGTGCAGACCGAGTTTCCAGAAAAGATGCTTTATGCCACGGCTTTTGAATTTGGCACTTTGGGTACTTCGCTTCCCGCTGCGATTCGCAGTTTGCGGGCGATGATCTTCGAGAATCAGGTACACTGGCATGGGGCTTTGCGCGAAGCGACTGCAAGGCGCGTGCAAGCCGATTTTAGCGAGTTGTTTGCACCCACCGAAAAGACCTGGCGCGCAAAAGCGATTGCCGATGCACAACAAGCTTTTAATGGAATTTTGCGCGATCAGGGATTTTTCTGACCCCCAGACGCACGTTGAGCAATTCTAAGTAGTCAGCAGGATCAGGCGATTGCCCCCTTACTCCTAGATTTTGAGAAGTCTGATAGAGTTTCTCATACCAGGCGAATATCCCTAAATAAAAACACCCCGGAACTTCGGGGTGTTTTCGCGTGCTGGGGGCCAGGGATTCGAACCCCAATTGACGGTTCCAGAGACCGCTGTCCTACCGTTAGACGAGCCCCCACTGCGAGCGAGATTTTACCACCGCCAATATTATTCGTCAAACTACTCAGGGCGAAGTTCGTGCTATTTCTTCCAGCGTGGCTATGGCGTTGCTGATGCGTTCAAGAACCTTTTCACGCCCGATGATGGTCATGGTTTCAAATACCGGCGGGCTAACTTGTTGGGCAGTGAGTGCGTTGCGTAAGAAGCTGAAAACGTGCCCGGCTTTGTAGCCCAATTTCGTTGCCAGATGGCGCAGGGGCTGGTTGGCTGTATCTTCGCTGAAATCGGGCAATGATTGGATTAGCGTTTGAATGTGACGCGCCATCTCGAGGGATTCGTTCGCGCTGAGTTTTTTGCCGATGAGCGACTCTGGCTCGGGGTGGATTTCATCTTTGAAGAAGAAACCGCCTTTCTCGGGGGCTTCTGCCAGATTTGCCAGACGTATTTGCAAAACTTCGGCAACCTGGTGCAGTTTCTTTGCATTGTCCACTGTGTAGCCAGCGCGCTCAAAGAAAGGCCGCAAGCGCTCGGCCAAATCATCAATGCTCAACGCACGGATGTGCAGCCCGTTGAAATGGTCGAGTTTACTGAAGTTGATCGCGGCGGGAGATGGGTTGAGTTTCTCAACGCTGAATTTTTCGATTAAATCTTCCAGTATAAAAAACTCGGTTTTGTCATCGAAACTCCAGCCGATGAGAGCAGCCCAGTTGACTACAGCTTCGGGCAAGTAGCCCATTTTTTCAAAATCGCCCAAAAAGATGGATTTGCCCTCGGCCAGCAGAGCTTCGGTATCGCGTTTGCTCATCTTGCCTTTGCCATCGGGTTTCAAGAAAATGGAGGGATGAATCCAGATGGGTTGCTCCCAGCCAAAGGCGTTGTAGATATGCCCATGCAGCGGGAATGTGGGCAGCCACTCGGAGGTGCGGATGGCGTGCGTGATTTCCATGAGATGATCGTCAATGACTACGGCCAGGTGATACACTGGCAGGCCATCGGATTTGACAAGTACGTAGTCGTCAAGGGTACTGTTTTCGACGATGATGTTGCCGCGGATGGCATCGGTGACGGTGATGCTGCCACCACGGGGCATCTTGAAGCGGATAACATGCGTTTCTCCGGCAGCGATGCGGGCATCGGCTTCAGCGATTGGCAAATCTCTGGTAGGGCAAAGCTCGCGGTGTTGTTGGTGTTGCTCTGGTGCGCTTAGGGTGTCATCGCGCTGCGTACAAAAGCAATAATAGGCATGATCGCTCTCGATGAGTTCACGTGCGTATTTTTGGTACATCTCTTTACGCTCAGTTTGACGGTACGGCCCTCGGGGGCCACCCACGTCGGGGCCTTCATCCCAACTCAACCCCAGCCAGCGCAGCCCTTCCATTAATTCTTCTTCTGCTCCATCCACATAGCGTTTTCGGTCGGTGTCTTCAATCCGCAAAATAAACTGTCCGCCGGTTTGACGAGCCAGTAAGTAGTTATAGAGGGCTGTGCGCCCGCTGCCTAAATGCGTGCGTCCAGTAGGGGAAGGTGCAAAGCGCACGCGGGCTGGTTGTGTCTTTGATATCATTATTGCCTCAGTGATCTATGGTTTGTTCCAGATTCGGGGAGAGATTTTATCAGAAATCGAGGGCTTTGTGGCGCAGAATCACGGATTCCACCAATCCGATGCCCAGCAACATGGATAGCAATGAACTCCCCCCATAGCTGACAAAGGGCAACGGCAGACCCGTAACTGGTAGCAGCGAGAGATTCATGCCGATGTTGATCATGGCCTGGAAAGCCAGGATGGTCGCCACGCCGTAGGCGATCAGCGCCCCGAAGGTGTCGCTGGACAACCGAGCCGCGCGCAAGCAACGGACGATAATAAAGATCAACAATACCATCACTACCAATGTGCCTACGAGACCAAATTCCTCGGCCAGGGCTGAGAAAATAAAGTCGGAGTGGCGCACTTTCAGGAAGCGCAACTGGCTTTGAGTGCCAGCTTCGTAGCCTTTACCCAGCCACCCCCCGGAGCCGATGGCGATCAGCGCCTGCTGCACATTATAGAGATCGCCGTGGGTAGCATCTGCCGCGGGGAATAAAAAATTGATGATACGCCCGACTTGATAAGGTTTGATCAATCCGGTTGTATTTTCAGGATTATAGGTGATGAGTAATAACGGGATGCTGATACCCAGGAAAAGCCCGCCAACCCCGCTGGCAATCAGCAGGTGTTTTACTTCCAGCCCGGCAGCCCATACCAGCGCAAACCAGATCACGAAGATCACAATCGATGTACTCAGGTCGGGCTGCAATAAAATCCACATTGCTAATCCAATGGTGACGAATAAACTACGCAGAACCCAGCGAAAATCGCCGAGTTTGTGTTGGTTGCGGGCGAAGAAATCGGCCAGCACGATGATCATGACAATTTTGGCGATTTCGGAGGGTTGGATCAGGATTGGGCCGAGAACAAACCAGCGTGCGGACCCAAACAGCGCGCCGCCGACCAGATTGAGGGCGACCAGAACAAAAATCGTACCAAAATAGAGTGGGTTACTCAAGGCGGCCAGTAGTTTGTAATCGACCACCGACATAATGCCAATGACGATGAAGCCTGCGACGGCAAAGATGACTTGTTTTTGTACGGTATTGGCTTCAACCAATTCGATATTTCCGGCAATAGCAGAGCGGATCATGACGATGCCGAAAAGAGTCAGCAGCGCTACCGCGCCGAGAAGCCAGAAATCGAAATGTCGCCAGGAGATATTTTGCATAATAAAAAACTGTCAAAAGGGATATTGCAGGGCGTAGCCCCGCAATATCCCTTTTGACAGAATTCCGTGGTTAACGTTTGCGCTTTGCGCCTAATATGGGAATGTCGGCGAGCAGACGTTGCTGGCGGCCATCATTGTTGATTTCTACGCTCACTGTGTCGGATTCAATATCGATATGACGTGAGAGCACTTCAATAATTTCATCTTTGATGGTTTCCAGCACGCTGTTCGAAAGATTGGTGCGATCATGTATCAGCACCAACTGCAGGCGCTCTTTGGCCTGATTGGCGCTTTTGCGATTACGCCCCGCGAGGCGGGCCATGAAATTACTCATTTTTGCCTCCGGATGAGAATAACTTCCCAATCTGTTTGAAGAATCCGCCCTGATCGTTCAAATCCAAGAATGGCACGTTTTCGCCCATAACTCGCCGGGCTATATTTTGCAGGGCTTGCCCAGCTTGTGATTTTCCATCTAATACAATCGGCAAGCCGCGGTTGGTGCTGACGATTACATTGCTATCTTCGGGGATGATGCCAATCAACTCAATTGCCAATAACTCGACAATATCTATGGTGCTAATCATGTCGCCGCGTTCCACCATGGCGGGGTTTATGCGGTTGATGATAAGCTGAGCCGGGCCTTTTTCTTCGGCTTCGGTGATCCCGATGATGCGATCGGCATCGCGCACGGCTGACACCTCGGGGTTGGTGACGACGAAAACCCGATCTGCGGGAGCGAGGGCGTTGCGGAAGCCGCGCTCAATGCCTGCGGGCGAATCGATGATGACCCAGTCGTAATCTGGGCGAAGTTCATCGCAAATGCGCACCATATCTGAAGGGGAAACGGCGGTTTTATCGCGAGTTTGTGCCGCCGGGATCAGGAAAAGCCCTTCGATGCGTTTGTCGCGGATCATGGCTTGCCGTAATTTGCAACGCCCTTCGACAACATCAACAATATCATAGACGATTCGGTTTTCCAGACCCAGCACAACATCCAGGTTGCGCAGGCCAATATCGCCATCGATGCAGACAACTTTCTGATTGTGCGATGCCAGCGCTGCGCCCAGATTGGCTGTGATGGTAGTTTTCCCAACACCGCCTTTGCCAGATGTGACTGTAAGTACTTTCGCTGCCATAAGATTCCCTTACTTTTTACTTTTGTGGATGTCCCATACCTCGGCGATGACCTGACCGTCTTTCAGGCTGGCCACTTCGGGTTTGGGTTTTTTCTTGCTCGATGGGGTGATGCTGACGGTTTCAGCAATCCTTAATTGAGTGGGTGCCAACTCCAGGGCGCAGACCAGCGCAGTTTCATCGCCAGATGCGCCTGCATGAACCGTGCCGCGCAGCCGTCCCCAGACAATGATATTGCCACCCGATATAATTTCAGCGCCCGGATTTACATCACCAATCACAACCACATGGCCCGGATAAATAATATTATTTCCAGAACGCAACGTGCGCTGCACAAAAATGGCTTCATCACCACCAACGCTGGTATCGAAGGCTTTGCCAGAGCGTTCGGGTTGGGGGCGTTCAAAATGAGTTGTCAATCCCAATGATTTGGCATTTTCTTCTGTACGAGGTGACTTACTGATCAGGCCGCGCAGGATAACGTCATTTTCAGAAATCTGATCGCGCAATTTGCCTAAGTCGGCGGCTTTGATTTCGTGATCGCCAACATTGAGCGTCAGATCGGCGCCTTTGAAAAAATCGGCTTGCGTTTGAATAAGCTCCAACAACGCCTGGCGAATTTCCGTCCAATCGCCTTCGCCGATGGTAGCTAACAGCCCTTCACTAATGCCTTTGATTTCGATATTAGGATTCATTTTTTACGATTATAGCATGCTCGCCCGAGAATTCGCCGAATAACGTAGTAGCCAGCTCATAGGGAAACCCTGCTAAATTACGGTATACCGAGAGCGACATCAATGGATTTAAGTTCAAAATACGCTTCGATAACACGCCTCACAACCGGCCCGGCGACACTTGCGCCCTCACCGCCGTTATAAACGAATGCCACGACGGCAATTTCGGGGTTGTCGTAGGGCGCGTAGGCTACCGTCCAGGCGTGTGTGGGCCAGTTGCCCGGTTTGCAAAGGTTCTTTTCGGCTGCGAATTCATCACAATATTCGGCGGTGCCGGTTTTTCCCGCGGCGGCAATATCGAGCTTTTGGAAACCGACCGCGTCAACGGAGAGTGTGCCCTGGGTTACAGCCAGTCGCATCCCTTCTTGCACTTTTTGAACCACCCAGGGGGCTACCGTGGTTTGCTCGCCGGTTAGTTTGGCTTCGCATCCCCCCGGTTCTACAGGCTCATTGAAAATATCGATCACCGGGTCTTGGGTAATATCCCAGCGGATATCTGGTTCGAAACTTTGTACTACCACGCCATTCGCATCGATGATTTCGTGTACCAGTGTGGGGCGCATAAGCACGCCATCGTTGGCAATAGTGGCCGCCGACATGAGTACTTGCAAGGGGGTTGCAATGACAAAACCTTGCCCCACGCTGGCAATATAAGTATCGCCGATAGCCCAGTTTTCGCCGTGGGCGATACGCTTCCAGGTGGGGTCGGGGATGGTGCCATCGGAGGCGTCGGGGAGTTCGATGCCAGGGTAGGAACCATAGCCCAAGGCGCGGGCATAGGTTCCCAAACGGCAGATACCTAGACCTTCGGGGACTTCATCTTTGTAGCCACCACCCAGTTTATAAAAATAGACGTTACTGGAATTTGAAATGCCGCCCAAAAAATCGAGTTGTCCAAAACCCGCCCGGTTCCAATCTACAAATTCGCGCTGGTAGCCGGGATCGTTGGGGCTGAATTTCTCTGTGATGACAATCGTGCCTGGTGTATCGATGACTTGCTCGGCAGTAACCACGCCCTCGTTGAGCGCACCCACAGCGGTAGAAAGCTTGAAGACAGAGCCCGCCGGGAGTTCGGCCCCCACCGCATGGTTCAGCAGCGGGTCGCGCACATCAGCCAGGAGTTGCTGGTAATAATATGCCGGAATAATGCGCGCCATACGGTTGTTTTCATATGTGGGGAATGAAACCATTGAGAGAATTTCCCCGGTTTGTGGGTTCATGGCAATCGCTACGCCGCTGGTGATTCTTAGTTCATTGAAATAAGCGTTCCAACCACCAATTTCGCCCAGCAAAATGGCTTGGGTAGCTTCTTGCAGGCGCGTATCAATGGTCAGGCTGATATTTTGTCCGGGGATGGGCGCAATGGGGGGGTGAATATCGCGCACAATTTGTCCGGCAACATCCACTTCAACCACGCGCTTGCCGGGCTTGCCGCGCAGAATGGTCTCAAAATAGCTTTCAACACCAGCATAACCAATCTTGTCACGATTGGGGATGAAGCCGCGTTCGCGATAGTAGGTTTCTGTAGCCTCAGAAATGGGGCCTAAGAATCCGACGATGGAGGCCGTCAGTGAGCCAGTCGGATAATCGCGTATCGGTTCAATTTCGATGCGAACGCCGGGCCAATCTACAGCTTTTTCTTCGATGACCATTGCCAGCGTGCGGTCGACATTGCACTTAATTTTTACTGTACGATAGGGCGTGCTGGTGATGCCATAGTCGGCCAGTTGAGCAATGCCATGCTCGGAAACACACGGCACGTAGGGCGTTTCAAGGGAGATTTCGCCCTGATTGACTGGCACGTCAATGATTTCGGCGAGTTCGCGGAAAATTTCCTGAATTTCCCCCGGATCATCGGGAAGTTCTGCGGGCAGGATTGAGACATCGTATGAAGCGATATTGCGCGCCAATACGATTCCATTACGATCATAGATCACGCCGCGCAGGGTGGGTAGGCTGATCTCGCTGATGCGGTTTTCTTCGGCCAGAGCAATATGCTCCTCGTAATTAACGATCTGAAGATTGACCAGCCGTACAATATACAGGGAAAATATCAACGCAATCGCTACAATAAACGCTAAAATGCGCCATCCCGTGACTTGATTTTTAAGAATACCTGATTCGATCATATTTGTATCGCTTCTGGATGCAACCACTCTGCCAAATCTCGCGCAATTGCGTAAACCGGCGCAGCGAGTAGGATATTTAGAAATAAGCTAGGCAAGGTGATAATTTCCAGAGTTTCCAGCCAGGGCAGAGGTGTCCCGGCAACACTTAGTGATAAGGCTGTGGTGATGTGACTGATAAGCGTGCCCAGCAATGTGAGCGCAAACATGGCTAATAATGGTGTTTGCCAAATACGCCTGCGTAACAAGAGCGCCAGCGCCGTGGTAACAAGATAACCGATCAACGGAATATAAAAATTAAGCGCCGATGCCAGCCCGATGAATGCACTGCCAACCAAAGCCCAGTGCCAGGCTGTACGCACGCGTTCTTGTAGCGCCCAGGCGATAATTACCAATAATACCAGATCGGCGGTGCCTTGCAGCAACGGTATGCGGCTAACAATCGCAGTTTGGAGAATTGCCAAAAGTGCAAAAACAGGAAAGGCAGCGAGTACAGGAATCATGATTCGGGGTCAGGAGACGATAAAGGATGCAGGACTGAGGAAGTTAGGACACTCGAACTTTAGGGTGTGCCGGGTGTAGGGATGAGTGGGGAAAGGTCAACCGGTTGGAAATTGGTGATAACCAGAACGATTTCCAGGTTGGAAAAATCAACCACGGGTTGCATGGATGCACTTTGGAAGAGATCGTAATCCTGGCTACGGACGCCGGTGATTTGCCCGATGAGGATATTGGGTGGGTAGTTTCCGCCCAGTCCCGAGGTGAGTACCAACTCTCCGGGTTCAATGGTTACAGCCTGGGGAATTAAATCCAGACCAATATCACCGGTAATTGAGCCAGAGAGAATGGCTTCAGCGCGGGTGGGTTCCAGGCGCACATTCACCGTTACCGATGGATCGGTAATCAATTGCACGAGCGCAGCCGAAGCCGTGACTTGCGAAATCCGTCCCACCAGGCCTTGTTGTGTTACCACGGGCATCCCGCGGCGTAGCCCGTCATCCGAGCCGCGATTGATATGGATGTATTTAACAAAGGGGCTGGGATCGCGCCCAATCACACTGGCGCCAACGTATTGATATTCGGGGTAAGCGCGGGCGAAATCAAGCAGCGCCGACAAGATACGAAATTCGCCAAGTTGTTGTTGCAGTTCGATAATCTGGGTTTGCAAGTGGGCGACTTCAGCAGTCAGGGATTCGTTCTCGCGGGTGAGTTGGGCTACATCGCGCGGCGCACTCAGATAAAATTGCACCGCCTGGAAGCGTTCCGAGACCCAGGTCTGTACCGCGATGACGGGAGAAAGTGTCAATCGTGACAGTGGTGTAAGATAACCACCCAGAGCCAATATCACCAGGCCAACCGCGATCAACGAAAGTGTAATCGTTGGCCACGGCATTCTTGATTTGGGGTTCATCATCGAAGCGGCAATTACCCTCTGCCGTCGCGCCCCAGCCCAACGAAGAGAGAATTCCACATGGGGAGATTCTCAAGCGCAATGCCGGCGCCGCGGGCAACACAACTCATGGGGTCTTCAGCTACCCAGGCACGGATGTTCAACTCACTCGTCAGGCGCTCATCCAGGCCCTGTAGCAAACTACCGCCACCAGCCATACAAATGCCCATATCCATCAGATCAGCCACAATTTCGGGTGGGGCTTCATCCAGCGCGTCTTTGACAGTATCCACAATAATTTGTACCGAACTCGACATGGCTTCGCGTAATTCAACCGATGAAACTTCGATGGCTTCAGGCAGCCCGGAGAGCAAATTGCGTCCGCGCAGGCGCACCGTTTTTTCTTTAGGCAAATGGTACGCAGAACCGGCCGCTATTTTTGCATGTTCAGCCATGCGCTGTCCAATCAGCAGGTTATATTTATTACGCACATATTTGATGATGTCTTCATCCAGTTCGTCGCCAGCCACACGCAGTGAGCGCGATACAACCACACCCTTCATGGAGAGAATTGCCACATCGGATGTGCCGCCGCCAATATCGACCACCATGCTGCCGCGTGTTTCGCTAATCGGCAAACCGGCGCCCAGGGCTGCGGCTACTGGCTCTTCAATCAGGTAAACTTCGCGCGCCCCGGCTGAAATGGCTGCATCGTAAACAGCGCGTTTTTCAACTTTGGTGACGCCCGCGGGAATACCAATCACCACCCTGGGGCGGGGAACCGGTACAATGCTTTGCTGGTGTACTTTACCAATAAAATATTCCAGCATGGCCTGAGTGATCTCGAATTCAGATATTACGCCATCACGAACTGGCCGAACGGTGAGTACGTTCGCCGGGGTGCGGCCAACCATTTCTTTTGCTTCTGCGCCAATTGCTAGCGGCTCACGGGTGCGCTTGTCGATCGCCACCCATGAAGGCTCGCTGATTACAATCCCTTTTCCGCTAACATTGACCATGGTGTTGGCTGTACCCAGATCAATGCCAATATCCAGCGAAAAGAATCCGAGTAGCCAGTTGAGTGGATTAAATGCCAATCTAGGCTCCTTGCTTACGGGGAGTTTTCCCGAAATACTGGGGCGATTATACCAAGCTTTGTGAATTAAGTGCTAATAAGGGATGAGAACCAGATGTGTATCAAATTGCGCATAGACACTCTAGGCGCGTTGGCATGCTGTACTCCTGTCCCTTTGCGAGTTACCATTCTATGGGTATAATTTGCGCCTACATTCGAATAGGGAAAGTCAGCGCATGACCCTGAGCAGCTCTAGCGGCTGTCGAAGGGTGACGAGGAAGAGGGTTCCCCATTGCAAGATGGGGCTAACCCCGGCGAGAGTCGGGGGAAAATCGAAAGATCAGCGGAAGCCCTCCGGGAGTGCCACAGCCCGTTCTCCTTTCCCTCCAACAAACGCCGTGAGTAATGCCTTTGGGTAACCAAAGCGACAAAAGCGCGGCGAGTGGTGGTCTCAGTGATCTGTTTTCAGTATCCAAATAGCAACAAGTTGTTATGGTTTCTACTGGCTACTGTTTTTTGCTGACGGATAACTGAAATGGAGGAATCCTATGTGTGGAATCGTTGGATATATTGGCCCGCAAGATGCTACCCCTATCATCTTGAGTGGTTTGAAACGGCTGGAATACCGCGGCTATGACTCCGCGGGGTTGGCCGTTTTGCAGGACAACCAGATCGAAGTGCGCCGCGATGCTGGCAAGTTGGCGCGCCTGACTGCGTTGGTGGGAAAGGCTCCTTTGCATGGACATATCGGTATTGGGCATACGCGCTGGGCCACCCACGGCGAACCCAATGCTCGTAATGCCCACCCGCACATGGGCATGACTGGCGATGTGGTGCTGGTGCATAATGGCATCGTTGAGAATTTCATCGAATTGCGCAGCGAGTTGGAAGCCGAAGGGGTAGAGTTTAAATCGGATACGGATACCGAGGTGATCGTCCATCTTGTTGAGCGGTATCTCTCGGCAGAACATGGCATCACCGAGGCTGTGCGCAAGGCGCTTAATCATTTGCGCGGGGCGCATGGTGTGGTGGTCATGTCGCGCCTGGAACCCGACAAAATTGTCGCCGCGCGCATCGGCAATGCGGGCGGTGTCGTGATTGGTCTTGGCGAAGGGGAGACCTATGTGGCATCTGACTTACCCGCGATTTTGGAACATACACGGCGCATGATTTTTCTAGAATCACGCCAGATGGCGGTGGTTTCCCGCCAGGGGGTGCAGATTACCACCCTGGAGGGAGTCCCGCTGCCCCTGGATGTGCAGAATGTTCCCTGGGATCCGGTATCCGCTGAAAAGGGCGAATATCGCCACTTCATGCACAAAGAAATCCATGAGCAGGTGCGTTCGCTTACAGATACGATTGCCGGACGGGTTGATTTTGAAGCCGGGCGGATTCGCCTGCCCGATCTCAACCTGACCCCGGAGTTGGCGCGCCGAATCAATAAAATTGTGATTACTGCCTGTGGAACGGCTGCCTATGCCGGCATGGTTGGCAAAGTACTCATCGAGCGTATCGCCCGCGTACCCGTAGATGTAGAAATTGGCTCGGAGTTTCGCTATAGCGAGCCAATTATCGGGCCGGATGATGTCGTGCTGGCGATCAGCCAATCGGGCGAGACTGCGGATACGCTGGCGGCGATGGAAGAGGGCCGCAAAAATGGAGCTATTTTGTGGTCGATTGTGAATGCGATTGGCTCACAGGCCATGCGCATTGCAGATGGCTTCATTTCGATGCAAACTGGCCCGGAGATTGGCGTGGCTTCGACGAAAGCCTATACCGCCCCGCTGGTGGATTTGTATATGCTGGCAATTCTGTTAGCCGATTTGCGCGGCGTGATCGATGCAGACACGCGTAGAAAACTGGTTGCTGATTTACGCCTGATCCCCGATTTAGCCGGAAAGTGCCTGGATCGGGAGGCGCAGGTTGAAAAAGTGGCTCAGGCATTGGTTGATGCGCGTCACGCACTCTATTTGGGGCGCGGGATTAACATGCCGACAGCTTATGAAGGCGCTTTGAAACTCAAAGAGATTTCATATATTCACGCCGAGGGGTATCCGGCGGGGGAGATGAAGCACGGCCCGATTGCGCTGATTGACAGCGAAATGCCGGTGGTGGTGATTGCCCCGCGCGATCCGTGGTATGAGAAGATGTTCAGCCAGATTGAGCAATCCAAAGCCC
>JACNJM010000007.1 GCA_014382605.1 Anaerolineae bacterium | reverse complement strand
ACTCAGCAAGAGCCAATGATTTAAACCGGGCTTTCAAAATAGTTAGATAAGTGATGGGCTACATGATCCCAGGTGTGGGCCTGTATGATATGCTCACGGGCGGTTTTGCCAAGCTGTTCGCGTAAGGCCGCGTTTTGCAATAATTCGCGCAGCTGGCTGGCTAGCGCGCGGGCATCGCTGGGGGGGATGAGTAACCCATTGATCTGATCCTGAACAACCAGGGATGCGCCCCCAATCTGGCTGGCGATGACGGGCAGCCCGCAACTCATCGCTTCCAGCAAGACAGTTGGCAGACCGTCGCGGTTGCCGAAGCGATCCTGGCGCGATGGCAGCACAAAAATATCGGCCTGTGCCAGGAAGGATGGCGTTTCAGGCCAGGGAATTTGCCCCGCAAAAACCACGCTATCTTGGATAGTTAATTCATCGGTCAGCGCAACCAAATAGTTGCGCTGTTCTCCCTCGCCGCCGATAAGCAGACGCGCCGCGGGGAATTCGGGCACAAGCAATGCCCAGGCGCGCAGCAATACGTCAAAGCCTTTTTTGGGCACCAGCCGCCCCAGCGCGGCAATGATCTGTGTTTCGGCGGCGAGCTTGAATTTCGCGCGAAGATTTTCTTGGGCCGCTTTGGGGTGGAATCGCTTTGGGTCCACGCCCCAGGCCAGGAGCCGCGTTTCGTTCGGCGCTCCCAGTTTGCGCGCCGCATCACGCAATTCGGGGCTGCAGGCCGTCACACAGCGCGCCTGCCGAAAACTCCAACGTGCCACCGCGCCAAAAATACTATGCTTGTTGGCGATGTAAATATCCGAACCATGCAGGCTGATCGCCAGGGGAATGTGCCGAATTCTTGCCGCCAGCGCCGCCGCCGGGCCGTTGGGCAGCACCCAATGGGCATAGATCATCTCGCTATTCTGGGCTTTGGTAATGCGCAGCAAGGTGATGAACTCGGCCAGTAAAAAAAATGGCAACAGCAGATAGGTTGCCGGTCGCAGGCATGTGTCTCTAGCCAGGGCGCGTGCGTGCCCCATGATCTGCCAACGGCGCGGCCAAAAATAACGGAAGCGCTGCACGGGGATATGCGCGGTGTTTGCGTTGTGGGCTACCAGCACGTCATCGGGCGCAATCACCTCGATCTGATGCCCCAATTTCGCCAAACCCTCGGCAATGGATTGCACAAAGGGCGCGGCTCCATCTCCGGGGAAGCGGGGATACGTGCTGGCAAGAATTGTGATACGCATGTGAGTGGACAGGGGCTTGGCGATGGACGAAGGGAGTAGAAAGTTATTATGTCTCGGTCGTCGGTCCTCCATCAGTTTGTTACCGTGTGATGAACGGGAAATAAATCAATATTGGCCCATCTTCGACGATTGTGTTTTGGGAAATGTACGTTGCCCGGAAATCGTTGCACACATCGCCAGGAAAGGTGCAATAAGCTTCGTCATCGCACCAACTACTTTTTAGCCGCGGCCTGCCCCCGTTGATATCTACATCATCGAACACAATATCGATGGATCGTCCCCAATAATAGTTTTCGCCATACAGCGGAACCTGCACCTGGAAGTGCAAATGATGCCCCCAGCTTTGCCCGGTGTTGTCTACGTTGCCGATGAATTGGCCTTGCGCGATGGGTGTGCCTTGCACTTTGAGTTCAGCAGGAATGCTGTTTTGCTTAAGGTGGAGATAAAGCTGGTAGCTAACCGGGTTGGTGCTGGTATCTTTGATGACCATATAATTGCCGAGGGGTTGTGTGTCGGAGCAGGTATATTCATAACAGGTGGGGATGTCGTCTTTCCAGAGCCACACGATGCCGCCTTTAGCCGCGTAAATATTCCACAACTCGCCGTAGGTTGAGAAATCAAAGGCGTAATGTGCGTTGCCGCTGGGTGTATATTGGTCGTGGCAGGTGCTTTGGGTGAGGTAACGGCTGATTCCAGCCTCCCAGGGCAATTTGTAGCCGGTCAGCGCGGCGGCAGGTTGTGCGGCTTCGATTTGCGCGCCGACGCGTTTCTCCCAGACTTCTTTATGCCGCTCGGAGAGAATCTCATCGGGGATTGTGGCGAGTACCTCGCGCCAACCCGGGGTGGTGGGCAGCCAGACGCGCCAATCAGTATCGTCTTTTTGTAGCAGCACCAGACCCGGCTCGATAGCCACGGGAATATTGGTTTCCGGGTCTATCGGGATCAGCCAGCCAACTGCGTATAGCCCATCGCGTGAGATATGGATATTCTCAACACTGATTTTTGCGACGATGAAGGCGAGTGCATTTTCACTCTCATTCTGGATCACTTGCTGAATACTTTGTTCCACTGCGGCAATTGCGTTAACGTCCGGCGTGGCCGTGGTATATACCGCAACTTCACCTGTCTGGGAGCGCGTGCAGGCGCTGAGGATAATCACTATGAGGGCAAATAGCAAAAGTCTTTTCATCAATTTCTCTTATCATCTCAAAAAAACGGGGAAGGTGACTGTCACCTTTGACCCCAAAATATTGATCCGTCATTCTTCTTCCAACTCCGGCGCGCTCAATGTCAATTGCCCGGCTTCATCCAATGAGAGTTGCAAGAGCAGCGATATGGTTTCATCAGGTGCAAGCTCGGCTTTGTATTCCACGCGGGTGGTTACTATGCCGTCTTGGATGGTGTGGGCCAAAAAAATGAACGCGGCTGCCTCTGCGCCGGGGTTAT
>JACNJM010000161.1:12811-52697 GCA_014382605.1 Anaerolineae bacterium | reverse complement strand
TCTCGCGAATGCTGAGATTGCCGCCCAATATCTCGCCGAGTTCGAACGCCGTTGGCCTGAGGCCGAAGCGCCAGATGCCGCCGATATGGCTTGCAAGTAGCTTATGAGCAATTCTCAGAATCGTGTCTAAAAAATGCTCTGGTCATAAATCCGTAGATTTACGGATTTCGCCGAATAGATTTTTCTTGTACACTAGACTCGCGCTCCGAGGAGCGCGAGTCTAGTCTTTTTTACTCGGCTTTTATCAATTCTTTTGGAGGAAATATTGTGAATCCCTGGATTATTTTTCTAATTGGCGTACTCGTGGGCTGGTTGCTCGAATGGGTGATCGATTGGGTCTACTGGCGCAAAAAATTGCAGCCGCAGGCGGCGGCTGAAACCACGTCTCAATCATCTGCCGAACTGGATGCGGCCCGCGCCGAGATTGCCGATCTCAAAGCCCAATTGGAAAATTGCGGCGAAGTCCGTATTGACCCGTTGGAGAAGATCAAAGGCATTGGCCCGGTGATCAAACGCAAACTCAACGAAGGCGGAATTTTCTCATTCGCCCAATTGGGCGCCCTCACCCCGCAGCGGCTTGAAGAAATTGTCGGCGAAGAAATCCGCCGCCTGGCCGATGAAGACGAACTCATCAATCAAGCCAAAGAACTTGCCAAGCAAAGCCGGGAGTAAACCAATATGGAAGCGAAGCGTGGATTTATTTCGTATGATAGTTTTAAGCTGATCGTTGCGATTGTGCTGCTGCTGGCGGTAGTCGCTCTGGGCTTGACTCTCCCCAAAGGTGAGGTCGCGGCCCCCGCAGCGCCACCCGCCGAGACTGCCGAAGTTGCCGCGGCTGAAACCGAAGTTGTTCCTGTGTCCACGGATGCGCCTGAACCCACCCAGCAACCCGAACCCGTCGAGCCAGAAACCCCCGCCGAAGATATGCAACCCACCCCCGAGGTGGAACTGCCGCCCCTTCCCGAACCAAGCGCAGGCCTCGCTTACGACTCCGAAAGCGGTTTCGTCCTCGATGCCGATGGAAATCAGCTATATCAACTTAACGAGGCTGGAAACGGCTGGGTTCCAGTGATCCCCGGTGACATGACTGATCTGCAGCTATCGTCTGAGGGTGAGTACGATTGGGTGTTATTTGACGATAGTTATGCGGCAAAATACTACTGGGATGTAGAAAGCCATGCCTGGCTAGCCGTTCCCCAAGAAGAAGTCGTAGCCGAGGAACCTGCCCCCACGGAAGAAGCAGTTGTTATTGCCGAATGTTCACAGGCCTCCCCACCCCGGCTGGTTCCCGGTGGACAAGCCGAAGTGCTTACGAATGTTAATTTCCGTTCATCGCCCGGAATAGGGAATAATTGGGTAGCAACAATGTTGCCCGGCGAACAAGTGAATGTGCTTGGCGACACTTTTTGCGATGGAACCTACCTGTGGTGGCAGCTTGAGCGTGAAAATGGAGCTACCGGCTGGACGGCAGAAGCCCCTGCATCTGGAACCAATTATTTTCTGGCACCGGTTGAAACTGCCCCGTAAGAATCGGTTGCGACTGGCAGTCGCCAACGCCACGGCTTTTTCAAAGCCTTGTTCATGCTTTTTGTCCTGTTGACTGTGAATTTTGGAACGGTTATAATCCTTCCACAATTGAATATCATCTTCGGGGCAGGGTGCAATTCCCGACCGGCGGTAAAGTCCGCGAGCGCACTTAAGCGCATGATCCGGTGTAATTCCGGAACCGACGGTAAAGTCCGGATGGAAGAAGGTGAATCAGCTATTGATGCCCGCAGTGGGCTAAAGTGGTTGCTTAGTTGCCCCGGAAACGTTCGTTTTCGGGGTTTTGCGTCAAAGCGAGTGTTCTTGTTGCGCTTTGACCACTTCAGTTGACCTTATACTGAAGTGCGGAGGTTATTTGACTCCTTCAGCCCCGGTTTAGATCGGGGCTTTTTTTGTAATACTTGGGAGTTACACAGTTCGTTAAAAAAATTAACGAAAATAGGGGTGCATGGGGTGCGTAGCACCCCATGCACCCCTATTTTCGGGCTTCTTCTATCGCAAGTGCGTAAGGCCTGAAGTTTGATAAGTTTGTCAGTCAATCAGGGTTAATCATGAAAGATACACAGCGCGTCATTTTTGTGATCGTTTCGCTGCTCGGGATGTTGCTGCTTTGGCAGTTGATCGTGTGGACAGCTGACTTACCGGCTTTTGTGCTGCCATCGCCGGGGAATGTAGCGCGCCGCTTTATGCAAATCCTGGAAGATGGCAGCCTGTTGCGTCATTTGGGAGTGACCCTGTTTGAAGTATTGCTGGGTTTGTCGTTAGGGTTAATTCTTGCCACGCTGACAGGTTATCTACTGGCGAAATCGCGCCCGGTCGAGCGATTTCTGGCCCCGTATATTGTTGCCAGTCAGTCGGTGCCGATGGTTGCGGTTGCCCCGCTGCTTGTAATCTGGCTGGGGCCGGGACTGCTCTCGAAGGTGCTTATCGCCGCGCTGATTGTTTTCTTTCCAGTGTTGATCAACACGATCGTTGGGGTGCGCGCCGTCCCCGAAGATTTATACGCCCTGATGCGCTCACTCCAGGCCACGCGCTGGCAAATATTGCGCCACCTGGAAGTTCCCGCTGCAATGCCCGTATTTCTGGGTGGGCTGCGCGTGGGCGCAACATTGGCGGTGATCGGCGCGGTGGTGGGTGAATTTGTGGGCGCGGATCGCGGGTTGGGATTTCTCATCAATGTAGGGCGCGGCATGTATGATACCGCCCTGGTATTTGTAGCTGTTTTTGTATTAGTTGCGCTGGCGCTGGCGCTGTATGGGCTGGTCGTGGCTTTAGAAAACCATCTGTTGGCCTGGCAGCGACGTGAAACAAAAGACGGATGACGGGAGACCGATGACCGAACGCCCAGTCTCCGGTCTTCCGTCTTCGGTCAAAAATTAAAACAGGAGAACTTCATATGAAAAAGATCGCTCTTTCAATCACACTCATCCTCGGGCTGATGCTCACCGCCTGTCAGGCCGCGCCAGCCCCGGAGCAGGTCGCGCCCACCTCACAGGAGCTAGCGCACATCCGTCTGCCGATGGGCTATATTCCCAATGTGCAGTACACGCCCTTTTATGTGGCCGTCGAATTGGGCTTCTACGAGAAAGCGGGTATCGAAATTGAGTTTGATTATAGTTTCGAGACCGATGGGGTTGCCCTGGTTGGCGCGGATGAAGTTCAGTTTTCCGTTGTTTCCGGGGAACAGGTGCTGATGGCGCGCAATCAAGGGTTGCCGGTTGTGTATACAATGGCCTGGTACGGCGACTACCCCGTGGCGGTGGTTGCCATGACCGAAGATGGCATCACCGAACCGGCAGACCTCGCCGGAAAACGCGTTGGGTTGCCGGGGCCATTTGGGGCCAACTATATTGGCTTGCGGGCGTTGTTGGCTACCGCCGGATTGCAGGAGAGCGACCTGACTCTTGACTCGATTGGCTTCAATCAGGTAGAAGCCCTGGTCGCCGGGCAAGAAGACGCTGTGGTGGGCTATATTGCCAACGAGCCGATTCAGTTGCAGGCACAGGGCTACGATGTGGATGTAATTGCCGTGGCCGATTATGCGCACCTGGTCTCTAACGGATTATTGACCAATGAAACCACTATTGCCAACAATCCGGAATTGGTACGCGGTATGGTGCAAGCCACCCTCAGCGGGATACGTTACACGATAGCACACCCCGAAGATGCCTATGAGATTGCCAAAAAATATGTCGATGGTCTTGAAGATGCCGACATTCACGTACAACTCGACATTCTACGCGCATCTATTGCGCTCTATCAGCGTGAACCCATTGGCTATTCTGATCTTCAGGCCTGGGAAAATATGCAAGCGGTACTGCTGGATATGCAGTTGATTGACGCGCCGCTGGATTTGGAATCCGCTTTTACCAATGACTTTGTCGAAGAATGAGCCGATTCTCTCGGTGAAAGACTTGCAGGTCACTTTTTCAGATGCGAACGGTGACCTGCAAGTTTTGAATCCGCTCTCTTTTACGGTGGAGCGCCAGGAATTTGTGGGTGTGCTTGGCCCTTCGGGATGTGGCAAAAGCACATTGCTGCGCGTTTTGGGTGGATTGCTGGCTCCCACGGATGGCGAAGTGTTGTTTCGCGGCGAAGCGTTGCAAGGGCCGCGCCGTGGGGTGGGCTTTGTTTTCCAAAATGCCAATCTGATGCCCTGGCGCACCGTATTTGCCAATATTGCCCTGCCCCTGGAATTGCAGGGCGCGCCGGATAGCGAAATTGCGCCCCGGGTTCATGAATTGATTGAATTGGTAGGCCTGCAAGGCTTTGCCGATTGGCTGCCGCGCGATCTTTCAGGGGGGATGGCGCAGCGTGTGGCGATTGCGCGCGCCCTGGTGCATGATCCCGATGTACTGCTGCTGGATGAACCCTTTGGCGCGCTGGATGCGCTGACGCGCGAACAGATGGGAGCTGAATTGCTGCGCATTGCAATTGACGCTCGCGGAAATGCGCGCAACGGGAGCCGGATGGAGCGCAAAACGATTATTATGGTGACTCATGCGATTGACGAAGCGGTATACCTGGCCGACCGGGTGCTGGTGCTGGGGCCGCGCCCCGCAACTATCCGCTTGGATGTGAGTGTCGACCTGCCACGCCCGCGGGAAGAAAGTTTGCGCTACACGCCGCATTTCGGCGCGCTTGCCCAACATCTGCGCGTTGCCATCGGGTGACTCGTTGACTCCCTTTCTCTCATGGTATTATTGATTCTGCGCTTCGGTTCAGAATGACAAGTTTTTAACGATTTAACAATCTTCTTAGCAGGGCTTGCACCCCCCAATTTTCGGGATACTTTTCATCATGTTGCATAAGCCCTACATAATTCTGCGAGGTTCGTTATGAAACGATGCTTGATTTTTGCTGTATTGTTGGTTTTGCTAATTCCCTTCGGCGTTCAGGCGCAAGACACTGTTCGCCTGGCTTATTTACAGGTAGATCTGTGGCCCGAATATGACCGCTCAGAGATGTTGGTCATCTTGCGGGCGCAATTAGCCCCTGAAGTGACCCTGCCCGTAGACGTGACTTTTCGCATTCCTGCTGCGGTGGGTGATCCTAACGCGGTCGCCTCGCGCCAGCCCGATGGCGCTTTGCTTAACGCCGTATACGATCTGCGGGTAGAAGGGCAGTGGGCATATATTACGGTGACGGCGACAGCCATCGATTTACAGTTGGAGTATTATGATCCCCAACTCGAAAAAGTTGATACTGCCCGCCATTACGAATTCACCTGGAATGCCGATTACGCAGTTGATGAGATGGTAATCTTGGTGCAGCAGCCGGTACGCGCCAGCGACATGGGCATTGAGCCGAGCCTGGGCGAATTTCAGCCGGGTTCAGACGGGCTGAATTACTATATTATGGAAATTGGCGCGCCAAAAGCGGGCGATACTGTCAGCGTGAAGGTGGATTATCAGAAGAGCGATGACACCCTCAGCGTAGAGAGTTTCCCGGTGCAGGCCAGCGAGCCGATCAATAACCCCGGGGGGTTGCAGGATATCAACTTCATGAATCTGCTGCCCTGGCTGCTGGGCGCCGCCGGTGTGCTTTTGGTGGTGGGCGGCATCGTGTGGTATTGGCAATCCGGGCAAAAAAACGCACCCAGTTCAAGGCCGACCGGCCGCGGGCGTAGAAACCCCGCTGGTGGGGGCGCGCCAGCTTCGGGCGAGTCCGCTTACTGTCATCAATGCGGTAAACGCGCCTCGGGGACTGATCGCTTCTGTCGCGCTTGTGGTGAGCGGTTGCGTTCCTGAATCGGTTCGATGACTCGCCTGCGACAAGCATTTTCCGCATTCCAGCGCCAATACCCGGCTGTTCGCACCAGTTTGCGGGCGCGGGTAGCTTTGGGAATTGCGCTGCCGGTTTTTGTGATTCTGCTGATGCTGAGTGGGTTATATTACTGGCGCGAAATTCAACATCTCGATGAATATGCGCGCCTGGCGGCTATTCAATTGGGTGATGCTCTCGAAAGCAGCATCGCCCACGCTTTTGAAACTGGTGATGATGAACACATGCTCACTATTCTTGCTGATGTGAGCCAGATGGAAAATGTGCGCGAGATTCAAATTGTTAGCAGCGATGGAACAGTTTTGAAATCGGGCGAACACGGCATTGCGCGGTATATGGCATTGGACCAAAATGCTCCGGAGTGTTGGGTTTGTCACCAATATCCGCCGGAAGCGCGCCCCCGTACGATTGATCTTAAAAATAGTGAATATACTTTTCGGGTATCTACGCCGATCATTATCCCGCTAGACTGCCCGGATTGTTCGGAAGAGGATGCGCATCACATGGGGGTGTTGATGATTGATATTTCGCTGGAAGAATTGCGCCAAACATTGCTTAATCATTTGGGTTTGAGCCTGGGGCTGGTATTTGTACTCACTGGCCTGTTCGCGATTGGGGTTTATGCCCTCGTCAGTCATCTGGTTGTACGGCGCATCGAAGCGTTCCGTGAACCGATTGCTGCCTATGCCGCGGGCGAGTATTCGACGCGCATTATTAAAGATTCTCAAATGGCAGATGAAATATGCCAACTCGCCGATACTTTCAATCAGATGGCTGAGGATATTGAAGATTACACCCGCGCGCAAGATGAGCGCAGCAAACTGCGCCAGCGTGCCATTGTCGAAGAGCGCGAACGCATTGCGCGCGAATTGCACGATGGCATCGCGCAAGTTTTGGGCTATGTGAACACGAAGGCTGTAGCGGTTCGCTTGATGCTTCAGCAAGGAAAAATAGGTGCGGCTGAACAGCATTTGCTTCAGTTAGAAGAAGCCGCTCGCGGCGTTTCGGTGGATGTGCGTGATGCTATATTGGGCTTGAGGGTGGCGGGCGGCGTCGATGCTGACCTTCCGGCTGCGTTGCGTGAGTATGTGGCGCGTTTCAACCTTTTGAGCGACTTGCCTGTGCAACTTGAACTGGTTGCGAATTGTGAAGGTGTTTTGCATCCGGAAGTTGTGCTGCACCTGCTGCGCATTGTGCAAGAGGCGCTCTCGAATATCCGCAAACACGCCCATGCGGAGAGTGTCTGGGTGATTTTGGATTGCCAGCCCGAACAGATTTTGCTTGAAATTCGGGATGATGGCTGCGGTTTTGAGGTTCAGAAACAGATGGATAGCCAACAATTTGGCCTGGCTACGATGCAAGAGCGCGCCAAATCTATTCAGGCGGTGTTAACGGTTGTATCTGCCCCAGGTGAGGGCGCTCGGATTCTTTTGCAAATGCCGCGCCCCAAAAACGGAACGTAACCATGCGAGTTTTAGTCGCCGACGATCATTCTTTATTTCGAGATGGCATCACCAGTTTGCTGGAAGCTGCCGGGTATCAGGTGGTGGCTCAGGTTGGCGATGGCCACACAGCGCTGGAAGCCACGCGCCAGCTACAGCCTGATCTGGTTTTGCTTGATATTGATATGCCCGAGATGGGCGGCCTGGAAGCCCTCGACAGGATTAAGGCCGAGTTCCCGGAGATCAGCGTGGTGATCCTGACTGTATCCAATGATGATCGTGATCTTTTCGCGGCCATAGAGCGCGGCGCGGATGGATATTTGCTGAAAGATTTGCAGGCTCAGGATTTTATTGAAATGTTGCAAGGTGTCGAGCGCGGCGATGCAGCGATTACCCGCAAAACGGCGGCACGTTTGATGAATCGATTTCAAAAAATGGCACAGCAAACGATGGGTGATGCGAACGAACTCACCGATCGCGAATTGGAAGTGCTCGAAAAAGTAGGGGATGGCATGGCCAATCGCGATATTGCCAGCGCTCTCTTTATTAGCGAGAATACAGTGAAATATCATTTGCGCAATATCTTGCAGAAATTAGGGGCAAAAAATCGTACCGAGGCAGTAACTTACGCCATTAGCAAGGGGATTATCCGTAGAGGCAGTTAGTGTGCATATCTCCATTTGGGAAGTAATTTTTGTGGTTTGTTTTGACCAAAGAAAATGTCGAAAGAACTTTTTAGGGGGAAATCGCAAAAACTTTGTACTGGTCAATGTAGTATGAACACATCTCACGCAAAGACGCAGAGCCGCAAAGCTGTTTTCTCTCTTATTTCTTGGCGACTTGGCGCCTTTGCGTGAAAACGTTTGTGTTTACACTTCTCTTGATGATTACAAAATCGCAAAAACTTTCTATATATTCCCGTTTGTCCTGATAAAAGTCATGCTTTGCTACCCTTTTGAATAGGTATTGATACTACTCAAAAGAGTGTAATGAATCATCCCTGGGGGTATGACGCATCTACTCATCTTGCGTTAATATTTTCACGAGTGGGAACTCCGATTCCCATAGTTTTGTTGATCGTGAAGGAATGTGATGCGTAAGCAAGTAGTAATTCTGTCAAAACATTCGTTATTCTCCCAGGGTGTTGCCAGCCGTTTTGAGCAATTCCCCGAGCGAGTGGCGTTTCACTTCATTGATCCACAAGAACAAGAATATATTGAACAGATTGTAAAACTCCAGCCATCGGCAGTGGTATTGAACTCGTCGGAAGTGGACTGGAATCGGCGTTGTTTATTATGTGCTTTGTTATCCGCTATTCGCGAGATTACGATTATCCGCCTGTCTGTAGACGAAAGACCTGTGCAGGTTATTCGTAGCCAGCAGAGCCAGTTGGATGAAGTGCGCGATTTACTGGATTTGCTCAGTTAGTCGGTTGCGAACAACGCAAAACATGAGTTTTACAGGAGAAGAATGCTGGATTTGCAAAGGAGGTGGTGCCTGCCGAGATCAGACCTTTGAGAATTTACCGTTGGTCGCCTAAAATGGCAGCCCATACGGTACCAAATATTGAGTAAGTGCATGCATATTTATTGAACTGCACAACGATGAAGGAGAATGTTGTAATGCATAAGAAAATTTTGTTTGTTATTTTGGCGCTTATCCTCGGATTAGCATTGGCGAGTTGCGCCTCTGCACCTGAAGCGCCAGAAAGCCCTGCTGAACCCGCGGCTGCGGATTGCCCCGAGGCAGATTGCCCGGAATGTCCTGAACCCGAAGCTTGCCCTGAACCTTTGGTGAGTGATGTTCCTTTTGCAGAAGAGTGGGCCGGCTCCCCCCATGCTGACTCTGCTGCTGAGGCATTCCGCCATTGGGATGAGGACGATCCTGCTGTGGTTGCCACGGCTTGTGCCAAGTGCCATAGCTCCGAAGGTTATGTTGAGTTCCTGGAGACCGGCGCCAATGTGTTTGAGTTACCCGCTGCCGAGAATATGGGTATTCAATGTGTGGCTTGCCACAACACCGCCACCGGCGACAAAACCAGCGTTGTGATGCCCTCGGGCGTTGAATTGCTGGGACTGGGCGACGAGGCTCGTTGTATGGAATGTCACCAGGGCCGCGCTTCCACCGTTTCGGTGAATGCCAAGTTTGAAGAGCTGGGCCTGGTTGAAGATGTTGATACCGTTAGCGAAGATTTGGGCTTCATCAATATCCACTACTTTGCCGCTGCCGCTACCAAATATGGCACCCTGGCAATGGGTGGTTACCAGTACGATGGCAAAACCTACGATGGCAATTTCGCTCACGTAGGCGAATTCGATACCTGTATTGAGTGCCACGATCCGCATACCCTGGAAGTTAAAGTTGATGACTGCCAGGTTTGCCACACCGATGTTGCCGCTGTTGAAGATTTCGCCAATGTTCGCATGAAAGGCTCCTTGGTAGATTTTGACGGTGATGGCGACATGGAGGAAGGCATCAAGGGCGAGATCGAAGGTATGCAGGCCGCGCTGTATTCGGCCGTGCAGGCTTACGCCGCCGATGTGGCTGGCGTTCCGTTGGTATACGATTCTCATACGTACCCTTACTTCTTTATTGATACCGATGCCAATGGCGAGGTCACTGAAGGCGAAGCCAACTACGGCAATAAGTATAATGCCTGGACCGCCCGCCTCGTGAAAGCGGCCTATAACTACCAGGTTTCCCTCAAGGATACGGGTGGATTCGCCCACGGCGGCAAGTACATCATCGAGCTGCTCTACGACTCGATTGAAGACCTGAACCCCGAAGCGGTTGCTGGCCTGCATCGCATTGACCACGGCCACTTTGCTGGTTCCGAAGAAGCGTTCCGTCATTGGGACGAAGATGGCACCGTTTCGTCGAGCTGTGCCCGCTGCCACTCGGCAGATGGCCTGCCCCTCTTCCTGACCGAAGGCGTCAACATTACCACGACACCTTCCAATGGTTTTGAATGCACCACCTGCCACAACGACTTGGCTGAGTACACCATCTACGGTGTTAGCGAAGTAACCTTCCCCAGTGGAGCGAAGGTTGCTCTTGAAGATACCTCCGGTTTGTGCATGAGCTGCCACCAGGGCCGCGCTTCCACAAACACGGTGAATGCCAAGATCGCCGGTGCAGCCCCCGATACCGTAGTAGAGGGCCTGGGCTTCACCAATGTTCACTACTTTGCAGCGGGCGCAACCCGCTTTGGTACAGATGCAAAGGGCGGCTACGAGTACGACGGCAAGGAATATGTTGGCTTCTTTGAACATGCCGACACCTTCCAGTCTTGTACAGACTGCCACGGCGCGCATACGCTGGAAGTCAAGACCGACGAATGTGGCGTTTGCCACGCCGGTGTAGAAACCCAGGCCGATCTGGCTGGTATCCGCAACCCCGAAGTTGAAGTTGCCGTGGATTATGACGGCGACGGCGACATCGAAGAAGGCGTTGCTGGCGAGATCGAAACCATGGCCGAAGCGCTTTACGTTGCCATTCAGGCGTACGCCGAAGGCAATGCTGATACCGCTCCTATCGTTTACGATAGCCACGCCTACCCCTACTTCTTCACCGATACGGGTGACCGCTACGCAACCTGGACGCCCAAACTGACCCAGGCTGCCTACAACTACCAGTATGCCCTGAAGGATCCGGGTGGATTCGCCCACAATGCTAGCTACATCATGCAACTTCTGTATGATAGTATCCAGAGCATAGGCGGCGATGTTGCCGGTATGACACGCCCCTAATCGAAGCTCATTAAACAAAAATAGGGCGCACTTTGAAAAAAGTGCGCCCTATTTTTGTTTAACCTTAATTTTCCGGAGCGCCGAGATCGATCCAGTTGATTACCATGTCCAACTCTTGTGGGGTGAACTGGGTGAAATGTCCCTGAGCGCTGTTCTGCAGTTGCACCAACAAGCTGTTTTCAGCATCACCCGGGACAATTGCTGGCCCGCTGAAGCCGCCTAGCAGTGTAGATGTGTACAAGGTCAGGTCGAGACCCTCGGTTGCAGCCGCTGAACTATGGCATTCAGCGCAGCGGAATTCGAATATCAAGCTGATGGTATCTGTATAGGTGAGCGCGCCCCCCGCGGGGAGCGTCATCGCCTCGCTCGGTGGTGGTAGCTGATCGATCAGCAATTCGCGCAGCCCGGGGGCGTCAAACCCGGCGTGCTCCCACACATTGCCATGACAGGCGCTGTTCGAGCAGAACGAAATATTTTCGGTGCCGCCCGGATTCTCCGTGGTGTGGCAGTTGGCGCAGGTGGGGTCAAATATATCGCGATGTAACGTGATCCAGTTTGGGTTGAGATGCGAAGAAGGCTCCGGACCGCGGCTGATTTCGATATTAGCAACAAAATCGGATGGCCCGGCCACCTCAGGAATTGAATGGCACAAATTGCACTCCAACCGGATAGCTTCATCGAGAGCATTGAGATGTTTGCCATCGTGGCAGCGGAAACATCCCGGCGAATCTTTGTGTCCAACATTATTGGGGTGGCTGTTCCAGTCTGAGTTTTGTTCAGGATACACACTGGCAGTATAGGCTTCTTGCAGTAGGGCAATCGCCTCGCTGACTAATTCCTGATTATCGGCATAAAACTCCGGATAATAGGCCTCGTAATAGCCTTCCAGTCCGGCAATGCCGTTGAGTCCTTTCTCGGTGGTGTCATAGATCAGGCTGTAAACCTCTATTGATTTCAGGCGAATTTCGGGAATCTCGCTCGAAATCAGCCCGCGCGCCATCAGTTGGTCTACCGTGTCTTCTGGTGTCGTTACCAGATGTGTAATGCGGTTGTGGCAGGTCACACAGTCCATTACTTCCAGATCATCGGGGTTGATCGTGGCGGGGTCAATATCGGCCTCAATGTCAATATACTCTGAAACCGAGCCATCATCTTCGACGACGCGGATATAGGGGATTTCCTGTTTCTCCACATCCAGCGCCAGATACTCTACGGGGTTGACAATATGCCAGTGGATACCGCGTCCCAGCCCCAATTGCTCGCTCCCGCCCCCCGTGTTCATTACCAGAAAAGTCGTCTGGGGGGTGTTCGCCACATCGTTGGCGAAGCGATTAATCTCTCGCAGGCTGTCATCCGAAAACTTTTCCGGAAAATGGCACAATTCGCAGGTTTCTTGCGCCGGGCGCAACTTGTGGGCGGTGATGGGGAATTCATACGAGTGGAAGAGCATGGCGGTGACGTGCTTAAGATCACCTGCCTTGCGGGTGATGCGCGTGGCGATAAAGCCTTTGCCAATATGGCAATCGACACAATCGACGCGGGCGTGCGGCGAAACGAGATAGGTGGTGTACTCGGGCGGCATGGTGTGGCAGGCTGTGCCGCAAAATTCGGGCGAGTTTGTATATTCCCAGCCGTATGCCCCGCCGATAAGCGTAATCAGCGTGAGCACGCCCAGCACGGCATAGGGCATCACGCGCTGCCATTTTGGGGTACCCTCAGGTGGGAAGAAAAAACTTTTGATCCAGGTTTTGAAACGCTTCATAGTAAACCTCTACTTCATAGTTGCCAGATGGCACGAACAAGCTAACGCGAGGATGACTCGCGGCTGTGGTAATTGATGGCTGCGTCGAGTAATTCTGCGTCGCTGAGTGGCGTGACCATTCCCTCTACATGGCAATGGCGGCAGGCATAATCGAGCGAAATTTGTGAAGATGCCAACGTGCCATCGGTGTTGAACTGGTTGACCTGATAAGGGTCAATTGCCATCTCGTGGGTGCGAATATCGGCAGTAAACAGGTCGAGATTAGCCCAGGCGCTCTGCACTAACCGCGGCATGTGGCATTCTACGCAGTCGAAGTTGATTTCGGCGTGGCGCGCGTTATTCTGGAAGCGGGCTTCCATGAAGTGACAGTCTTCGCATTGTGTGCGCGTGGTTTGCTGATCGCGCTGGCGTAGCTGAACCACGCCAGTGTGTGGGTCGTGACAGAGCACGCAATCCAGGGCGATATGTTTGCTCTGGAAGAGTTCTTCAAACTGTTCATGGTGCTGGATGAAGCCGGCCTCAGCATCCACTTCTTCAACTACGCCGCGCACATGGCACTCACCGCAGGCTTCAGCGTCGCGATCCACCAACATCTGGAAACCCTCGGGATTTTTGGCATGTAAACTGCCAGGTCCGTGACAGGCTTCGCATTGGATGCCCGCTTCCGACCAGGTGCCCACAAATCCGGGTTGGTCGTTCTGGTTGCCTTTGGGGCTGTATCCGGTGGTGTGGCAGGCGCCGCAATCGAAGGGCAATTCTGCTTCCCCGGCGTGATAGCTGACCCATCCGGCGCGTTTGTCGGCATACGAATTGGCAAAATTATACTGATTGAGATATTCTGCATTATCCGCATCGTCCGCGGCATCCGGCGCAGCGGTGATGAGATAGCCTTGCTGATCGACAAAGAGAGCTTTCCAATTGTAGCCGCCAATCACAAAGCTGATGTCTTCCCAGTTATAGCCGTCCGGGGGCACAAAAACCTGTGTAAAGGGGTAGTCAGGGGGTAGACTGTCTTTGATCGGCGATAGTCCCCAGGCGTGTCCGGTATCGCCAAAGGTGGCGGAAATATCGGTATGACATCCGCTGCAAATTCGGCTGCCCGCATATTCGGCGCTGAAGGTGAGCGCAGTAGCCGGAGGCCCGGTTTCGCCCTGAGGGCCTGCTGGCCCCATCGGGCCTGGCGGCCCGGCTGCTCCTACCAAACCGGTGGAATCTGTCTCGGCGGTACAACCGGACAAAGCTATGCTGCCTATGATTAGTAGCGAGATGATGAGCATAAAGCGTAATTTTTTCATTGTGTTCTCCTGCTGCAAGTTAAGGTGATAACTTGATAAAGGGAAAATGTAATAAGACATAATAAGGGCTAATTATAGTCGATAATGCGATAGGACGATGAAATCTATTTATTTTTTGCATTACGACCTGTGATTTCATGTGACAGGGTGTGAATCTGTGTTTTGGATGCCTATCAAATCTACTTTTCGGTGAAATTCGGTTCGTTCTCATGTGATATTACAGCCTTACTCACCTTCTACTAATCTCATTGTGACAAAATATACGCTTGTTAGCGCGCATAAAAAAATCGTGCCGCGGCATTTAAATTGGATTGTTGTAGTGGCAAAAAAGGCTAAATAGCTTGCACGTAAAGCTGCCAAGACGCAAAGATTAGTAATAACGGGAGTACTTAATGGAAGAAACAACTATTACACAAACCGGTTCACGCAACCGTATGAAATTTATCATGGGGGGTGCCATGATTGTCGCCGCGGTGATTTATCTCATCGTATCATCGACACAGGCCAGCGCGCAATATTTCCTCACCATCGATGAATTAGTCGCCCGGGCCGACGAAGTTGCCGACCGCGATTTACGCATTTCCGGCGCTGTGATCGGCGATAGTATCGAATATGACAGCAAAAATCTCATCCTGACCTTTGATGTTGCTCACGTTGCGGGCGATAACGACGAACTCGAGGCCGAGGGTGGTTTGGCCGCGGCGCTGAATGCTGCGGTTATGGATCCAACGCGTTCCCGTATCACGGTTGTCTACGAAGGGCCGATTCCTGATTTATTGCAAAACGAAGCCCAGGCCATTATGACCGGGCGATTGCAGGGTGATGGAACCTTCCTTGCCGATGAGCTTTTGCTCAAATGCCCTACAAAATACGAAGAAGCCGTTCCAGAGCAGGCATCAGACAATTAGGAATTCGGCAATTGGGGGTTGGGAATTTCCTGACTGCCCAATTGCCTAAGCGCCTATTTCTCACCATGGAGTTTTTATGATCGCAAATATTGGATACAGTGCATTAGTTCTTACATTACTGGTTTCGCTGTATGGCATTGGCGCGGCGTTGCTCGGTTTGCGGAAAAACAGACCCGCACTTGTGGATAGCGCCCGCAATGCCATGCTGCTCACCTTCCCACTGCTCACACTCTCAGCGTTGAGCATTATTTATTTGTTGGCCACCAACCATTTTGAAGTTGAATATGTCGCCAGCGTAACCAGCCGCAGTATGCCCATGTATCTCAAAGTTACCGCGCTGTGGGGCGGACAGGCTGGCTCGTTGGTGTTCTGGTCTTGGCTGATGTCGGCATTTGCCTCGGCGGTGACGCTGCGCAAGTGGGACCGTGACCGCGAATTTTTGCCCTGGGTAATTGTGGTCTCCCTGGTGACGCTGGCTTTCTTCCTGGCTTTGAATATCTTTGTTGAAAATCCCTTTACGCGTTTATGGGCCTTGCCCAGTGGGCAGGTGATCGAGAAAATGTTGCAGCCCGCGGGCAGTTCTTTATACTTCCCCACCGATGGCCGCGGCCTTAACCCTTTGCTGCGGCATCCGGGTATGATTATTCACCCTCCCATGCTTTACTTGGGATTTGTATCCTTCGTAATCCCCTACGCCTTTGCAATGGCCGCCCTGATCACCGGACGCACCGACGACCGCTGGATTCGTCTGACCCGCCGCTGGACGTTGTGGGCTTGGATGTTTCTCTCGTTGGGGTTGGTGTTGGGCGGACGCTGGGCCTACGACGTGCTGGGCTGGGGTGGCTATTGGGGCTGGGACCCGGTGGAGATCGCCGCCTTTATGCCCTGGCTTACCGGAACGGCGTTTTTGCACTCGGTGATGATCCAGGAGAAGCGCGGCATGTTGAAGCAATGGAATATGGTGCTGATTATTCTCACCTATGCATTGGTCATCTTCGGGACGTTCCTCACCCGCTCCGGGGTGCTCTCGTCCGTCCATGCCTTCGCGCAGAGCGCCATCGGACCGCTGTTCTTCGCCTTTATCGGGATCACCTTCACGGCCTCGTTATCCTTGCTTATGCAGCGCTGGAATGTACTCAAATCGAAAACGCAGATGACATCGATGCTTTCGCGTGAAGCTTTGTTCTTGCTTAATAATTTGCTCTTCCTGGGTATTCTGGTGGTTTGTTTTTGGGGCGTGATTTTCCCGCTGATCTCCGAGTTGTTCACCGGCCAGAAGGTGACCGTTGGTCCGCCCTTCTACGAGCGTGCCAACGGCCCACTGATGGCTGGGCTGCTCTTGCTGATGACAATCGCTCCGCTTTCCGCCTGGGGGCGCTCAACCTGGCAGACGTTGGGCCGCGCACTGTGGAAACCCGCCGTTGCGGCATTGGTTGTGCTGGTGGCTGTGATTGTGGCTGGTATTCACAATATCTATGCCCTGATCGGTATTTTCCTGGCTTCGCTGGTGATTGCTGTAACGCTCTACGAGTATGGGCGCGGAATTTTCGCCCGTCGTAAGCGCCACGAAGGCAATCTTGTGATAGCGTTTCTGAATTTGACTCGCCGTGACCCGCGGCGCTATGGCGGCTATCTGGTGCATATCAGCATGGCGATGCTGGCAATTGGCATTGTGGGCATTGAAATGTTCCAGACCGAAACCCAGGGAACGCTTAGCGTGGGCGAATCGCTGACGCTGGGTCGCTACGATATGGTCTACGAAGAACTGGCGGTGTTTGATGCTCCCGATGCTCGCAACGTGGCGCGTGCCGTGGTGAGTGTATACAAAGATGGCGAACCGGTGGGCGAGTTATACCCCCGCCGCGATTTCTTCTACGATTCCCAGCAGCCCATGACCATCCCCGGAGTGCGCAGCACGCTTGCCGATGATTTTTATGTGCTCCTGGTCGATTGGGAAGAGATCAGTACCAACAACGCCACTTTCAAGGTCTATCATAATCCGCTGGTTAAGTGGATGTGGCTCGGTTCGTGGGTCTTTGTGATCGGCACGCTGATATCTGCCTGGCCGGAGAAAGAAAATTCGCTTGTCACAAAACGCTCGCGACAACGGGTTGCTGCGGTAGTAGATTAAAAAAATAACTGCTCAGGCTCACCCCACGCATACCCTTTTTTCGGCCTCTTTCGCTTCGAGGCCGAAAAAAACAGACCGAGAGAAATTATGAAAAAACATTCATCCTTCATCCTTTACCATTCACCATTCATCCTTCTCGTCCTGGTTTTGGCGATACTGGCCCTGCCGATGACGGCGCTGGCTCAGGATGCCAACCCCGACACGCCAACCGATGATGATATTAATGCCATTGCCAGCGAGATGTTCTGCCCGGTGTGCGAGAATGTGCCCCTGGATGTTTGCGGCACACAGGCCTGTGCCCAGTGGCGTGCCCTGATTGGCGAAAAACTCAGCCAGGGTTGGACAGAAAACGAGATCAAGCAGTATTTTGTAGACCAATATGGTGATCGTGTGCTGGCGGAACCGCCCCGCACGGGCTTCAATTGGCTGGTCTATCTTGTGCCGCCGGTAGCCTTTATTATCGGCGCGTATGTCCTTTTTCGTGGCATTCAAAGCTGGCGGCAAATTGAACCGGAAACCGCCCCGCTTCCCGCAGAAACAGCAATTACAGACGATTATGTGGCGCGTTTGGAAGATGAATTGCGCGGTAGTGATTGGTAGGATGGAGAATTAAATGATTGAAGATACCCATAAAATCTTGGATGGTGAAACCCCTACGGAGAATTCGGGCCCAAAGTGGGGCCGCTTGCTGATTTGGGGAGGCTTGCTGATTCTCATGGGAATTCTCGCCGTGGGGCTGAAACGCACGCAAGAAGGCCCTGTTCAGCCCGGGCAGGCCGCGCCCGAATTTGTGCTTACCAGTTTCGATGGTGAAATATTCAACTCAGCGAACTATGCGGGCAAAGTAATCGTACTCAATTTTTGGGCTTCCTGGTGTAAACCTTGCGAACAAGAAGCCGCCGATCTCGAACTGGCCTGGCTCGAATACAAAGACCGCGGCGATGTGATCTTTCTGGGTGTCGATTATGTGGATACCGAACCCGAAGCGCTGGGTTACCTGACCAAATTCAATATCAGCTATCCCAACGGCCCCGACCTGGGGACGCGCATCTCGCAGGCCTTCCGCATCCGCGGCGTACCTGAAACCTATATTATCGACCAGGAGGGTATACTTAGCCATGTTCAGATTGGCCCGTTTACATCCCTGGCGCAGATTAAATCGGTGATTGATCCCTTGTTGCAGCCGTAAATTAAACCATCATCTTCCCCCGCCTTGCCCTCTCCCAAATTTGGAGAAGAATGGGGTGGGGATGGCTTTTCTGAATTCACATAATGACCGAACAAAATTCACCCAATAAAAAGTCTACAACGACTTGGATCGTAATCTTCGTGGCCGGATGTCTGCTGATTATGGCGCTGTCTTTTATCGGGATGAATGCGCTGCTCAAAAACCCACTGGAATTTGGCAACACCAGCCAGGCCGCGCCCGATTTCCGCATGACCACATTTGGCGGCAATTCCATTCATCTGGCGGAATATCGGGGCAAAGTTGTGGTACTCAACTTTTGGGCCTCGTGGTGCGGCCCCTGCGCTATGGAAGCCCCCGATTTGCAGGCAACTTTTGACCGGTACCGAACAAGCGGCGAAGTGATCTTTATTGGCATCAATACAATCCAGAGCGATAGTAAAAATAATGCCCTGGCTTTTTTACAAGAATACAAAATCACCTTCCCAAATATCCCGGATTGGGATGACACGATTTCAAATGCTTATCGGGTGAATTCATTGCCCACGACCTTCTTTATCGACCGGGAAGGCCAGATTGCACAGATACAAATTGGCTCATTTACATCCCAGCAAGAAATCATCAATATGATTGACCCCTTACTCATAACTCCTACCCCCTAACTCCCTACCCCCTAACTCCTATGGACCTTGGCTCAATTTTCTTTATTCTCGCCCTTGTAACCCTCACGGCATTGTATATCGCCAAACCGCTTTTTGAGCGGCGCTCTTTCGCCGTCAGTCAGATCGAGCACGATCTCTCGACGCTGATGGCTGAACGCGACCACGTACTCAATGCCCTATCCGAACTGGATTTTGACAACTCGCTGGGGAAAATCCCCGCCGAAGATTACCCGATGCGCCGCGAACAACTTGTACAGCGCGGCGCCGATATTCTGCGGCAACTGGATGCCCTCCAGGGTGTTCGAACCTCTGATGCTGCTAGCGCCCGCGTAGAAGATGCTGTGCAACCCGACGACGAACTCGAAGCCCTGATCGCAACCCGTCGCCGTGCCCGCCAGGAAAAATCGGGCGGCTTTTGCCCGCAATGCGGTGGCGCTGTCGTGCAATCTGACCGCTTTTGCCCCAAGTGTGGCGCGGCTTTGTAAGAGCGACCCCACAACAAACCTGCCAACCTTCAACCTTCAACTTGTAACCGCTAATTATGCAACCACGCCTAAAACTCATATCCCTATTAATTTTTGTAGCGCTCGCCCTCACTGGCTGCATATCTTTCGCCGAAGATATTGCGCCTCCGCCGGGCTACCAGCCGCCCCCCACGCAGCCGCCGACCACGCCCACGGCCGCATTGCCAGTTTTCCCCGTGCTACCCCCCGATCCGGCGCGCGGCGCGGCGCTTTATACTGAAAACTGTGCCCCTTGCCACGGCAATACAGGCCTGGGCGATGGCCCCGACGCGGCCAAACTCCCGAACCCTGTGCCTGCCATTGGCTCGGTAGAACTGGCGCGCCAGTCCAACCCCGCAGATTGGTATTTGATGGTTGCCAACGGCAATCTCGATCGCTATATGCCGCCTTTCCACAGCCTTTCGGTGCCCCAGCGTTGGGATGTGATCGCCTATGTTTACTCGTTGAGCGCGACAGACGCGCAACTGGCTCAGGGCGCGCTGCTCTTCGCCGAAAATTGTGCCGCCTGTCATGGCGAGAGCGGCCTGGGCGATGGCCCTAAGAGCAGCGAGTTGAGTACATCGCCGCTCGATTTCACTAACCAGGCTTTTATGGGCGAACGCTCAGCACACGATTTTTACGCCAAGATCAGTGATGGTACTGGCGAGATGCCTGCTTTTGGTGTTGAACTTGGCGAGGATGAACGCTGGATATTGGCAGATTATCTGCGCTTTTTGACCTTTATCCAGCCCGAGGGCGAGACTCTACCTCAACAGGAGCAGGCCACCGCGGCCCCCGCTGGTGATTCCACCCCCGAGGCAGAATTACCCCCCACGGTTGAATCCGCTGAAACCGCACCCGCTGGTGCGGGCGTTGTTCAGGTACTTGTGGCACATGGCGCGGGTGGCGAAATCCCCGCGGGTGCAGAAGTCATTCTGTATGGCTATGAAAATATGCAAGAAGCCTACAAGCAGAGCGCTGAACTGCCTGAAGATGGGTTTATTTTTTTTGAAGATATGCCCATGAACGATGGCTGGGTGTATCTGGCAACTGTGGAATACGATGGGGTCGTCTATGGCTCGAATCTGGCCCAGGTAACTGCCGATTCTACCGAGGTCTTATTAGATGTGACCATTTTTGATGTCAGCCACGACTCTTCGCTGCTGGCGATCGACCGGATGCACATCTTCTTTGAATTTATTACCGAAGATACGATTCAGGTCATTCAATTGCTGTTGCTCTCCAATCCCAGCGGACAAACAATCTCATCGGCAGACCCCGAACAACCCCTGATGATCTTTGAACTGCCCGAGGGCGCGACGAATCTAAATGTGCAAGAAAGTATGCGCCTGCGTTATTCCGCTGTGGACAACGGCCTGGGGATTGGCACAGTGCGCCCTTCTGCCGAGCCTTATGAAATCACGTTTGCTTTTGATATGCCCTATAAAAAAGCGAAGCTGGATTTGACGCTGCCGATTCCGTTGGATACCGGAGCCGCGTTGGTGATTGCGCCGCAAGAGGGTGTGAAGGTGCGCGGCGATCAATTAACCGATACCGGCGCGCGCGACTTGCAAGGCGTTGCTTACAGCACTTATGCGGCCGAGAATTTGAGCGCCGGTGAGACGCTTAGCATGACTGTTTCAGGTATACCCGATGCCAGCGCCGAATGGCTGGCTGCCGGTGGCGCCGATTCGAACACGAATCTGGTGATTGGTTTGGCCGCATTTGGCCTTACCTTTGTGATCGTTGGCCTGTATCTCTGGCAGCGCAATCGGAACGAAGCGGATGACGACTGGTACGATGATGATGCCGAACGCATCGAAGACTCCCTGGTAGAAAGCGCCGATGAGCTTATGGATGCGATTATCGCTCTGGATGACCTTTATCAATCGGGCGAACTCGGCGAAGATGCCTATCGCCGTCGCCGATCTGAGTTGAAAGCGCGTTTGAAGGATGTGACGGGCTAAGAAGCAGGAAGCAGAAAGTGGCATGTATGAAATTCTCCCAGCTTCTTACTCTCCGCTTCCCACAAAATATGATTACCGTAAAAAAACTCATCAAGCGTTTTGGCCCAAAAACCGTGTTGCGCGGCCTTGATTTTGAAGTCGCCGCGGGCGAGTTTGTGGCTTTGCTGGGGCCGAATGGCGCAGGCAAGACCACATTTTTAAGGATTCTCTCCTCGCTATCGCGCCCGGCAATGGGCGAAGTGCGCGTGGCCGGTTATCAACTTCCCAATCAGGCTGCCGCAGTGCGCCGCCGTTTGGGTGTGGTATCTCACCAACCGCTGTTGTATGGCGATCTAACCGCCGAAGAGAATTTGCGCTTCTATGGGCGCATGTATGCGGTTGCTCATATGGATGAGCGCATCTCTGAAGTATTGGAGATGGTGGGCCTGTACCCCCGCCGCAGCGATCTGGTGCGCACCTTCTCGCGCGGCATGCAGCAGCGATTGGCGATTGGCCGCGCCGTGCTCCACGACCCCGAAGTGATGCTCTTCGATGAGCCGCATACTGGCCTCGATCAAGACGCTTGTATTATGCTCGATGGCGTACTGCGTGAAGTCGCCGCCAAAGGCCGCACGGTGGTGATGACATCCCACGATCTGGCGCGCACTGCCGACCTGGCTTCGCGCTTTGATGTACTTTCGAAGGGCAAAATTGTCGATTCGGCGGGGCGCGACCGCGTTGCCCCGAATGATCTATTGGCTTTTTATCGGGGAGCGTTGAAAAATTGAACAATTTCCGAAACTTCCTGCGTGCCCTTACCGCCGTTGTGCGCAAAGACCTGACCGCCGAATGGCGCAGCCGCGAACTTTTTACCGCCATGCTGGTATTTGCCCTGCTGGTGATCCTGATCTTTAACTTTGCCCTCGAGCTGGATGCCCGCGCCCGCACCAGTGTAACCTCCGGTGTACTGTGGGTTACATTTGCCTTCGCCGGAACTCTGGGCCTCAATCGCTCGATGGCAACCGAAAAAGACCGCGGTTGCCTCGATGGTTTATTGCTCGCCCCGGTAGATCGCAGCGCCATCTATTTCGGCAAAGCGATTGGCAACCTGGTTTTTATGTTTGTAGTCGAACTGGTGGTGCTGCCCGTTTATAGTGTGCTATATAATATTAATCTGTTTCGCCCTGAGTTGCTGCTGATTATTTTGCTCGGCTCGATTGGCTATGTGGCTGTGGGCACGTTACTCTCCACCATGGCGGTGCAAGCGCGCACGCGCGATATTCTGCTGCCCATTTTGCTCTTCCCGCTGGTAGTCCCTGTTTTGATTGCAGCCGTCAGGGCCAGCGGCGGCATTTTGCAAGATTTTGCCTGGGAAGAAATTCAAGCCTGGGTGAATTTACTGGTTGTGTATGATGTGATATTTATTGCCATTGCTTTTATGTTTTTTGATTACGTAGTTGAAGAATAGATGACTACAAGCAGCTAAAGTTATAGGAGATTCTTTTTATGGAACAAAAACCTCGTTGGCTTAATATTTTGGATACCCTTACGGCAATCCTTTTCGTTGTTTCTGTATTTCTGGTATTTTTCTATGCGCCGATGGAACGCACGATGGGCGCGGTACAAAAAGTATTCTATTTCCACGTAGCGACGGCTTGGGTCGGCATGCTTGGATTTTTAGTGGCTGCCGTTGTGGGTGTGTTTTATCTGATCAAAGGAGAGCGCAAATACGACATCATGGGGCTGGCTGCCATTGAAATTAGCCTGATCTTCTTCTTCATAGCTATTATCATGGGTTCTATCTGGGCGCGCCCGATCTGGAATACCTGGTGGACCTGGGATCCCCGCCTCACCACAGCAACCATCGTCGAACTGATTTATGCTGCCTATATGATGCTGCGTCAGGGCATCGATGACCCCGACCGCCGCGCCCGTTTTGGGGCTGTCTACGCTGTTTTGGGCTTCGTCAGCGTCCCGCTGACATTTATTTCCATTCGCATGTTGCGCACCATCCACCCGGTTGTGGTCGGCAATAGCGATCCCGGCGCCGAAGGCTCCTTCAGTATGACTGGCCCGATGAAAACCGCGTTTTTCTTTAGCTTGTTCACCTTCTCGGTGCTCTTTGTTGATCTCTTCTGGCATCGCGTGCGCATGGGCAAACTGGCTGCCAAAGTGGAAGAATTACGTCTAAAAATTACCGCCTGATGGCGATTGGAGCAACACATGACTACTCCCGATACCTTTACCTACATGATCGCCGGATACGCCGTTTTGGCCGTTGTGCTGGGCGTTTACCTGGCGAGTTTCTTCACGCGTTTTCGAAGCCTGAAAAAAGATTTGGAATTGCTGCAAGAAATCGAGCAATAAATTTTCTAAAACACTAACAAAAAAGCTGGGCAGTTGCTCAGCTTTTTTGTTATCATTTCTCTCCCGTACCCCGAGCGTTGTTTGCGGGTTATTTATCGCACAGCATACTCACAAAACTTAGGAGCAACAAAATGAAAAAAGTTCTCTCGATTAGCGTGGGGTCAGCAGGGCGCGACCATACAACCCAAACCGAACTTCTCGGTCAACCCATTGAGCTTTCTCGTCAGGGAATGAATGGTGATCTCAAGAAAGCCATTGAGATGTATAAATTCTACGATGGCAAAGTGGATGCTTTTGGCGTTGGCGGCCTGGAGTTTTATCTTGGCGTAGGTAAGCGGCGTTATTATTTTCGCGAAGTTAAATATATTCGTGATGCGGTCAAAATCAGCAAAATTGGGGATGGCAATGCTGTAAAGGGCCTGCTGGTGAAACGCGCGCTGGCCGCGCTCGAAGCGCATCTCAATACCGAGGGCAAAACTCTGCGCGGCATGAAAGCTCTGAAAACCAATGCCGTTGATCGCTATGTAATGGCCGAAGCCCTGGTCAACGCGGGTTGTGAGGCCACCTTCTGCGATCTCATGTTTTCGCTGGGAATACCGATCCCAATTCGTTCATTGGCGGGCGTACGCATCATTGCGGCGCTTTTGCTGCCCATCATTACTCAAATGCCCTTCAAATGGTTCTACCCCCTCGGTTCGGCGCAAGACCAACCTCCGCAGCCGCGTTGGGAGAAATACTACCAGGAAGCCGATATCCTGGCAGGCGATTTTGTCTCCATCCGCGCCCACATGCCCGACGATCTTACAGGGAAAATCGTGCTAACCAATACGACCACAGCAAAAAATGTGGAAGAATTGCGCGATCGCAATCTGCACATGCTGGTCACTACCACGCCGCGTTTTGAAGGCCGCAGCTTTGGCACCAACGTGATGGAAGCCACTTTGCTGGCTTTGATGGACAAACCCCAGGGCGAAGCGACCCCCGCCGATTTTCTTGATTTAATCGAGCGTATCCCCCTTGAGCCGAATATTGAAATTTTGAACTAACCATGCGCCGCCTCACATTAGCCTTCTTCTGGGCCTATACCGCCCTCACCGTCTACATCTACGCCCGCCTGTTTGCCGGTTATCATTTCCAGCTTTGGGCCTTTTTTCTGCATCCAGTATTGGCTTTTGCCTTCTCGCTATTGCACGCTATTCAGCGGGAAGGTAAAGCCCGCGCCGCGCTGCTGGTGCTCCTGACAACGGTGATGACCTTATTCGCCGAAAGCATGGGCGTCGCCACTGGCCTGATATTTGGGCAGTATCACTATAATGATAATTTAGGGCCGCTCTTTCTCGGATTGGTGCCTTACGTGATTCCGATGGTGTGGTTTTATATGATGTATCCGGCCTATGTGATTGCCGAGCGGATTTTGCCTCAGAGCGTGGATGCTCGCTGGCGCGCCCCGGTGTGGGCAGCCGTGACCGGTGGGATCATGCTCTCCTGGGATTTGGTGCTTGACCCGGTGATGGTTTACCGCAGCCATTGGGTCTGGGATCAGCCCGGAGCCTATTTTGGTATTCCCCTGCAAAATTTCTGGGGCTGGTGGCTGACGACCTTCGTCACGATCTGGCTCTATCTAAAAATCAACCGCCGCATTCTCCAAAAAGATACGGCGATACTGAGCGAAAGTTGGGCTGTATGGGGTTTTGGCGTGATGGCGTTGGGAACCGTGCTAAGCGCCATCTACGCCGGACTTTGGTCCCCGGCTCTGATAGGCGGACTGACCTTATTATTTTGGGTTATTCTTGCGTTCGCGAGATCCGTTAAATTTGGGTGATCGGTGTTCTATGCGGGTTACCCGCGCCAGGCGGCGATCATCAGCGCCAACCACCCCAGGACGAAGAACACGCCCCCTACAGGAGTCACCAGCCCCAGGCTGATTCCGTTCAAATCCAGACTTCCGTTAAACACTAGATAATAGAGACTTCCTGAAAATAGCAGCGTCCCGATGATGAAGAACCAGCCCCCGGCTTGCAGGGTATTGGTCTGGTTCCACCATTGTGTAATTGCCCAGGCAATCAGCATCAACGCCAGTCCGTGATACATCTGGTAGCGTACCGCTTTTTCCCAAGTGATCAGCCGCTCGGCAGAGACGATATTCTTTAAGCCATGCGCGCCAAACGCGCCCGCGGCAACCGCCAGTCCTGAGAATAGAGTTCCGATGACAAAAAAAGTTTTCTCCATGATTTTTCCTTTTATCCTGTGATAAAGAGATATTTGATTTTGAGCCTGCGCACTCGAATTCCAATGCCGCCCAAACGCCCCCCCATGATGCCCAAAATGATGCACATAATCACATCGGCAATCGTTTCTACATGATAATAATAACTAGCAAGCAATTTTATAACCACCAAAAACCAAATCAAGAAAAGATATACTTTATCCAGAGATAACGTGACTGCCCGAACTTCGAGATTTGCTTTCATCGGCACAATATAGCTCATTAGAAAGCCTATGGGGATAAAAATAAGAATAAAGAAAACAACCTTGTCCCATGTAAAATATCCCGCTGCAATATCGCGAACAAAATACATACCAAAAATGGCAGAAAATTGAACGAATAAAAAGGCGCGCAACCATATTTTGAAGCGGCTTTTTTTCAATTCCCCGCGTTGGGATTGAAGAAAGGATAATAAGGCAGGCAACGTTATTTTAATTTTGGATTCCATTTTTTAATAGCGGCTGATGGTGCAACACGCGTAGGCAATATTATAGCATCTCACGATATCCTATGAAAAAGCCCTAAAGCGCTGCTTCAGGGCTAAATAGTACCCTCCGATACTAGAAATTCTATGGCCTTTGGGGATGGTTCAAAAATGTGTGGACACTTTCTGAAGTGTTGGCCTATGTGATTCCGATCGCAGGGAGGAATCCCTATCGTTTATTTATCAAATTGAACCATATCCCAACATTTGCCCAGGATAAAGCGGGATTTATGTAGATGCGAGAGCAGGATTAGCAATTAGGGCGGGCTTCCAGATGGCACGCGCCAGCAATCCTATGCCCAGCAGCATCAACGCCCAGCCGATGAGCATCATCGGGGTGTGGAAAGCATCGCCATAGTTGATGCCACTCAGGGTGTGCGTGGGCGCCATCCAGAGTTGAATGCTCAGGGCCAAGCCGCCCATTACAATCGCCGCCAGCCCGCCGCCGACATCGTTGGTGTTGCCTTTGGCTTTGCTGAAATCGACAAGTTTCCACACGCCGGGGATTTTGAAGATCAGGAAAATGAGGAAGGTCAGCACGGTGGTGTAGACCACGGCATCCACCGGCATGGATGAGCCGCGCAGCGCCCGTGAGGTTGCCATGTGGATACCCCCGACAATGATCCCGGCGACGAGGGCGATCATGCTGTAGCGGTAGGCGTTGGTGCGGCCTTTGATGAGCAAGATCACAGCGCGGATGCCCATAATCCCGATGGCAAGGGTGACAATCACATAGAGCACATACAGCCATTTGAACGGTACGATCCCGGCCATCGTGTCATATTTTTCTGCACCCAGGGCCACACAGGTGGTACCCACGCCGCCCAGCACGGTGAAGGCCGCGGTTAGGCTCATGAATAAAATGCCGATGAAACGTAAGAATTTGCCCATTATATTTTCTCCTGATACTGGATTCTATGAATTACGGAAGTCTGAGAACAGTATATAATCGTTGAAGGGCTGCCCCATAGTGGGATTGATACTATTCGAGCGTGATATTTATCCCAACGCAAAACCGGCTACAAATGCAGCTGTCATCAGGAGCAGCAGGCCCGGTAACACCGTGAGAATTATATCTCGCGAGAGAATCGGTTTACCAGCTTTGAGAAATGAAAGCAGCATCCCGCCGATGCCGATCAGCCCGCCGCCCACACCAACCAGAGCAAAGCCGCCGTTGGTAACGCCGCGTAAGGCCAGTACAATCGGTAAACTAAAGATTAGCAGCCCGGAAATGCCGTGGACGACCATCAATACCATGACAGCAGCTTTGCCTGGGGTTTTGTAGCGCGTAATGATGATGGCAAGCAGGCCCACAATGGCGAAGATCAAATAGGGGATCGTAAATTCAGCGAAATATTTTGTGACTAACCCTATTGAAAGGCTTAATGGAATTAACGTTGAGACAATGACCACCACTGGGCTGTCAAGAGCTTCGAATCCGAGAATAATCAGCAGTAATCCGGCGACCAGTAAAACCCCAAAGGTAATTGTGAAACTGGTTTGAGCCAGCGTGCTGGCGCCTTCTACGCCGACGATGATCTGATAGGCAGCCAGCAGCCCCGTGGCGAGCAGCAAAATTCGGTCGAGGATGGAAATCTGTTTCATGAAGTTTCTCCAATCTATTATTGAAATTTGCAAAAAGCGTGGAACGTAATTTTTGGATAACGTTCCACGCTTGGTGAATTCTTCGATGAAGTCCGGCGATGGTATTTTATAATGTTACCAATAACATGGAACCAAGCATATACAGGGATGCGTATTTGAACAAGCCAAAATTGACGCGCTCGGATGGATTAACCATTGTGGCGATGGCGAGAACCAATAATCCGGCGGAAAGCACCGCCATCAGGCGTAAATAGCCCCAGGCCATGCCGATGCCAAGCCCTGCTCCACCCATAGCCAGCGCGGCCAGCACGCTTGAAATCGCTATCACGCCCCGAGTGAACTGGAATCCGTAGGTAGATGGGAATGTTGGCACACCCGCTTTCCGATAATCAGTATGATAGCGGATGCTGAACGTCAGGATGTGGGTGGGAATCCAGAAGAGAATTGCCAGCATCAGGGCGATGCCGATCAAGTCGATAGTACCGGTGCCGAGGGCGCGCCCGGCGAGGATGGGCATTCCCCCGGAGATGCCACCCCACACAATTGACCAGGCTGTTTTGCGCTTCAGCCAAATCGTGTAGACAACAACATCAAAGAACAGGCCTGCGAAGATAATCAGCCCAAAGATGGCATCCATAGCGGCGGCAATACCAACCCCGATGAGTGCTAACAACAGGCCCGCGGTCAGAGCTTCTTTGGGAGTAAGCAAACCGGCGGGCAGTGGACGTTTTGCAGTGCGCCCCATTTTGGCATCAATATCACGGTCGTACCACATATTGAGTATGGTGCTGCCGCTGATGGAAAGGAATAAGCTTATTCCCAGCCCAAGCATGGTGGGTATGGTTGTCACCGGGCAGCGCGCGCTCATATATCCAGCCAGGCCGGTTGTGAGCAACAGAGCGGTTTGCAGGCTTTTGATAAGCGGCCAATACAGTCGAACTTTGGCTTTTAGTTTTTCCATAAGTACTCTCTTCGAAATGATGTCAGATGAGTATAACAAAGAATGGTTTGGATTGTTGGTAATTGGTATGGCGCCGTTTTGGGGATCAGGTATTCAGGACTGCTCCCTAAACACCTGATCCCAAATCCTTGTTCATTGTTTATTGGTCTTGTACGCAGCGGAAACCTAACGCAGGGCTGTAGTATTGTGGCCCGGCGCTGTTATTCTTCCAGACTCTCAGATCAACTTCATACGAGTAGAAACTGCCACCGCGCATATAGCGGTAATGCTGATCGTGGTAGTCATCGCCCATCCACTGCCAGACGTTGCCCGCCATATCGTAGAGTCCATAGGGGCTGGTTGAATCTTCCGTGGCGTAGCTGCCCTCACCGAGGTCGTAGGTTTGCCCATTGTAGAAGCCGACCGGAGTTGTGTTCCCTAACTTGCCAAACATACGCTCAAAAAGGTCGAAAGAGGAATAGTAATTGGCATTGTTGCCGTGGATTTCATCGCCCCACGGGAAGGGCAAACCGCGTTCGTTTATCAATTCGGTGCCGCGAGCGGCTTTTTCCCATTCTGCCTCGAGGGGCAGGCGGTAGCCGTAATACTCACAATAGGCATTCGCTCCCCACCAGGTCACCATGGTCATGGGGTGGTTTGTGTAGGCTTCCATGGTTGTAAAGGTATTGCCGTCGTAGGTCAGTCGCAGGCCCTCGGTCTGGGGCATATAGAGTTTTTCGCCAGCTTTGATTTCTTCTTCGTGCTTGTAGCCGTCAAACGGGTCGCCGGGGTAGTAACCGCCGACTCCTTCTTCTTGCCAGAGTATTTCTCCGGCTTCAACTTCAAACTCGCCGACACGGATCTCGCCTGCTGCCAATGCTTCGTTGAGGAAGTTGGCAAATTGTTCAACAGTCACATCGGTGACCATGATTTCAAATTCATCCACATAGCTCATGTGGTCGTGTTGCCCGAAGGGGAATTCGCCTGCGGGTACAGTTACCCACGCGTTGGAGTCGATACCTGTATCGATATAGGGTGGCTCAATGGCACTGACGCTGGGGGCCGAACCGCAGGCAGGTAGAAGCAACAAAATCAACAGAATGCTGATGCGCAACGCGATTCCACTACGCAGCCACGCAGGCGCAAAAGCGAATAAAGAAAACGCAGTTTCTTCACGACTTTGTGTTAAAAATCCTTCTTCGTTTTGCAAGAGTTTTTTGATATTAAGGGCGTATTTCATTTGGACACCTCCTTGAGGGTGGCCTCAAGTTCGGCCATTTTGCGCTTATTTTCCTCAAGTTCAGTTTCGGCTCGCAGTTTCTTTTCGGCGGTAAATTCTTTGTTCCAATATCCTTTATCTTGGAAGAGATCGTACAACCGCCAAAGCAAGAAGATCGCCAAAATCACCAGCACAATCCCCAGCCCCATATCCATTAACAGCATAATTGTGTTGACAAGCGATTGTTGTTCACTCTCAGCGACAAATAGGCGCTTCATTGAGAAGATGGTCGCTGCCCCGAATGCCAGATCAGACATGATGATGATTAACCAACCCGCCCATTGGCGTAATTTCCCCTGGACTTTGGAGAGGTCCATATAATAAAACAGGATGATCGTGGCGATGAGAGCTGCCAAAATATGCCAGTGCCCGGTGAGGGTAATGCGCTCCTCGCGGTGGGGCCACACCCGGAAGATTTCATCCAGCTTGACAGCCATGAAAATACCCACACCACTGACAGTGAAGTTCATGAATACCATTTGCCAGCCGGGGCCAAATTTGAGCGGATCGCGTAGCAGTGCGCCCATTTTTTGGAAAAAGTTGGGTTTCTCGATCCCGGCGGTGCCGTCTTTGATGAGTTTGTCCCATGTAAAAATCACGTACATCAAAGCCGCCAGCATCACAAAGACCGAGCCAACATAGATGGTAGTATGTGCCCAGGGAAGCCAGACCACCGAGAGAGCGCCGAAGGTGATTACAATCGTGCCGAAAATCATCAGCGGCATGGCGATTTTGTGTAAAATGCCTTGGAATTTCATCCAACGCCCAACAATCAGGGTGATGCCGACCGCCACTAGGGTAAGCATAATATGCAGATGGCCAATTATGGCTTTTTGCAGGGCGGTTTTATGTGGCATACGAATCAGGTCTTCGCCGAGGAAAGTTTCGTGCCCGTTGCCCCAATAAGAGCCGGTTACGGCGCCAAAGGTCGCGGAGAGCAGAGTAGCCAAAGCCATCACGAAAAAGGCCGCACGCTCAAGGTCTACGCCTTTCTTGGTGTGAGCATAGGGCGAATCGGTTTCAAGGAGATATTCTTTTTTCCACGGCCATAGCGCTGCGGATAGTAGAATCCCTGCAAAGAAAACCAGCGATTGCCCCACCAGGAAAAGCCCGTGAAAGGCAAAATTATGCCCGAAATAGGCAAATCCCATCCCGAAGACAAGCGCAGTCAGGTATCCCACGGTGATGGTGGCATTAATGGTCACCTGTTCCTGGCGTTTCATGGGCAACATCTCGGTCATAAAATACACTTCAATTGCCACAATGGTCATAGCGATGGTGTGGTAAAGCATAATGATGCGACCTTCGCGATCGGCCTGCACCAGATCCATGCCCAACACGCTAACTGTTATATCTCGCACACCCCACTCGACCATTGGGCCAGAGAGAGTACCCCAAATAGCCGTTACTAATGCGACCATGGCAATCGCAATCAGAACCAGCCCGCGGGTTGAGCGGAAGAGATAATCGAGCCGTTTGGATAAAAATTGCATAAGATATTACTCCTTGCGATAAAAATCAACCTGCTCCACGAATATGTTATGAAGATAACACAGAGCAGGTTGATCGTCTTTATTAAAAGTCAAATGGGCGCAGAATTAACCGGCTTTGATGTCTTTCATAAAGCCAAAGGTGTAGGCCAGGGTCATGAGCAAGAGAAGTGGCGCTAGAATCATCAAAATGAATTCGCCGGTGAAGATGCCAAAGAGGGGCTTGCCTGCTTTATAAAACGCCAGCGCAATCCCGCCAATACCGATCAGCATCCCGCCGATGCCCACCGCACCAAAACCCTTAGGCGCAGTTTTTGTTCCAAAACACAGGTAGAGTGGCAGGCCAAAAATAATCAGGCCTGCCACGCCGTGGAATACCGGCACGGCAACGCTTTTCAGCGCCATACCGCTGATGCTGGTTACGGCAATCGCCAGAAATCCAACTAGGGCAAACCAGGAATAGGCTTTTTTATATTGTGGCAAGAACTGATTCATAAGACCCATGGAAATATTCAAGGGAATTAGCGATGCGACCGTCAGCACCAGCGGTGATGCTAACAAGCCCCAGCCGCCGAAGATCAGCAGCACGCCAGAGACGAATAAAACCGCAAAACCCGTCATATAGTACAAATCATGCAGGGCTTTGTTTTTGCTGTAGCGGCCCCAAAATCGCCAGATCAGGTACACCGCCGAAAGGCCGGTGAGCAGAAGAAGAACTCGGTCGAGCATGGTCATGGTGGGACTCCTTAGGGAATATAGATTGATAGATAGCAGCAGAGGTGTTTTTCACCTCTGCACTAATTCTTCCACATTCTACAACCCCCGTCTGTGATTTTGGTCACATTCGAATTGAGATCTTCGCTGGTTGGCCTGAAAGTATGAGGATCGTTTCTTTCATAGTGGCTTTGCAGTCAATTCTGTTTAGCCGTTCAGCCCACCTGATTCAGCTTTCCTTCTTTGTTTTTCAATTATAAGTAGCCAGATGATGATTGCCCATACCACTATTCTGACCGTCATGGCGATAGTGCTGTCAGGAGCAACTACGCTTCGATAGGCAATCTGCAAGATGAACATCACAAAAGCATGTATTCCGAATGTGGTAATGGCTGTTGGCAGGGCGAGTTTATGATCTTTCCAAATGAGGATCGCTGTGAAACCAACAGACACCAGTCCAAGTATGAAATTGTAGATTGGAAGCCAATCAATCACATAGTAATCCATGACCTTGCCGAGTAGAACCTGTCCGCCTGCAAAGATCGCCATCGCGCCAATGATAAATGCCAATACGGCAGCCGTTTTGGTACGTTTGGAATTCATTTTGTATTTCTCCTTATAAGGCGAAGCCCTGGGATAATAAACGGTGTGGTTGCTTTGTAGGCAATATAGTCATCGCCAAATCTTTTTTCCAGTTCCCGCTCTTCGATGAGTTTGGCATACAACACGATGATGATTGCATAGATAAAAACCATCACCAATGAACTGATTGAGCCAATCAAGATGCTGATGCCCGAAAAGAAGTTGATCAGGCCAAAATAGAGCGGATTGCGGCAATAGGAATACGGTATTTCCACAACAAGTTTTTGCGTGGCCTTCAGCGGCATGGGTGTGCCTTTACCGATTTCCCTTTGCGCTCTGGTGGACGCGATTAGAAAGAATAAACCCAGTACAATCAAAGCTCCTGATGGAATGATCCGGACGGAAAAACCAAACAATATTGGCAAGCGCAGCCATGGGTCAATGATAAATTTCGGTATGATAAAAAGCAGCGCGGGAAAGAAGAAAAAGAAAACGAAAATTGGAAGAATTTTCGCCAGAAAATCATTCTCTGGCGAAAGTGGTTTTTCCGATATGGCTACCAGATTATCAATAAGTTTCATTGCAATGACCCTGAGTGATCCATCGCAGCTTCTGCTTTTGCCATCCCTGTGGATATCTTTCTCCACAAATCCATTGCAACCGGGATGAAAGCAATCGCCCACAATAAATAGGCGCCGCCATGCAGCAAACCGCGTACAGGTTGGATAAGAATGCTGGCCCACAACAGAATTGCGCCTACATTTACCAGCCAAAAACTAAGCCAGGTGCCGCCTAATTCGGCACTTTCTTCATTGACGAAAAAGCGCTGGAAAAAATAGGGAACGATTGCGAACCCAAATTGCAGCAGCCAGCCATAAATCAGCGCTTGCGGTGTTGTCGCTTCCAGTAATTTGGCCGGCAGGAGGCTTTCAATACCAAAAATGACAAATGGAGCCATCGACAAGGGGGCAAACAGCCAGAGGTAGGAGACCAGCATTTGGGCCATCCCCGCCGTCCAGGCAGGTTTGTCGCCGCGCAATGGTTTGATGGCAATCACAAGCAGCCAGATATTGGCCGATGTGTGCAAAACGGCGCCCACCGCGGCCAGAGTTGTATTTGCAAACCAGGGGCTGAGAATCAGGGCTAGTGCGCCTGCGGTCATCATCCAGAAAATTGGGGTAATGGCTTTTGGGTTGGATAATTCCCTTCTGGCCCATTTGGGATACAGGTCAACGAAAAATCCAATAAAAACCAGCGACATAAAGCCCCAGTTATTGGCATGAATATGCACTTCGCCCGCATCTCCCATAATCCCCAGCGGCCCCGACCAGTTGGTGAACAAACCCGTACCCACAAGGATGCCGACCAAGAAGTAGGACAGCCCGGCGATGTAGAATTTGCGGCCATTTGTAATCGCCAATGCTCTTTCAGATTGGGAGCGAATGTCGGAGATTTGGATCAGCAGCAGGGTTGTGGCAACGAAAACCAACGTGCCACCGGCAATAATCGGCACACTATTCACCAGGGGAATGCCGAATAGCAGCAGGGCAATGCCCGCATTCAATGACAGCCAGATATCCCAACGCATTTTTGGGCGTGGTAAGCCATAATATTTAGCGGATAGGATTGGCATAGCCCCAAACACAAGTTGGGTAAATATGCCCAGTGTGATGAAATGGACGCGCAGCCAGACCATACCGTTAAACCAGGGCAGGATTTGCCAGCTTGCAAATGACGCGGCTAATGCGATCACAATGGCAACGATAAAATACAAAAATGACATAATGAGATATGCGATCATAAAGCCATTCCTGTTACTTTCGTGTCACGTCTGCTTGTGACGTTTGCTTGCGTTTGTTGCGTGCCCATTTTGCCAGATACGGAATCAGGTAAAGGTAGGCGCCGCTAATCGCAAGCAGTAGCATTAAGATGGATTGAAATTGCTCGAGCTGCGGCGGCAAATGCTCCGCACCATCGCCAGTAAATTTTGCGATTACAGCGAGTGGAATGATAATAAGTGTGGGTAAGGCAATCCAGCGGTGAAATACGCGCGTCCACTTGTTAAAAAACTTTTTCATGATAGGTCTCCTGGGTTATTTGTTTCTGCAAGATTGAGCGCTCGTTCAAGCAGATCGAGCAAGATTTGTCGTTCTTCAGGGGTCAGGCCAGAGAGCAATTGCTCAAATTTTTTGCGGTGAAAAGCATGTGAGCGGTGATGAACTTCCCGGCCTTTGGGCGTCAGAAATATTTGCACAGCGCGCCCATCCTCGGGGTGAGGCTGGCGCGTGAACATGCCATTTTTTTCGAGCTGGCGCACGCTAATGCTCACTGTTGGCGTGGCGAGTTTCAACCCCTCGGCCATTTCCTGAATACCACAACCGGCGTGATTGGCTGCGTATTCGATCAACGGCAAATGCGATATCGAAACGCGCACAGCTTCCGGGGGAGAGTCGTCCGCTCCCAGACGGCGCAGCCTGCTCGATAATTTTAGGAACCTTTGTGCCGATTCTTCAAGATTATTGTCCATGACTTGCCTCTCGGATTAGTTGTTATGGCTACTTTGTACGGCTCTATCCAAAATGCTTAAAAACTCGTCTAAGGGCACGCGGTGAATGCGGGCGGCTGTTTGAACCGTCAGCGCCTTTGCCAGAAATGCGCGCAGCGAATAGCGCCCAACGCGCTGCACACCAAACACTTCCATTACATCGGCAATGTCACCATACTCTTTGAGAATATCAGACACTCGGGTATCTTTTGTAATTTCCATCGAATTCCTTTACCAATATTTGCGATATATTTAGTTTGTCAAACTAAATATATCATATTGTAGCCATATGTCAAGATAAGACCCTGCCGGAATACAAAATAGGAACAGGCACAATCAATAAACATTCTATTGTGCCTGCGCCAATTTCTTTACGAGTACGTTATGATGAGATTAATCTTCAGTATGGGTAAACCGATCCGTTCCCCAAAAATTATCTGGCAGTGATTTTTGTTCACTGTCATTTGAATAATTCAAATTGAGCAATAACCTGTCGATCGTTTTATTTTTAGCTCCAACCAGGATGCGCGTGGCATCGTGAAGCCAACCTTCCGGCTTGTTGAATGGACATACTTGGATGCAGGTGCTGCAAACTGCGGAATCCGATGGTGACGCGTCAAGACATTTTTCGGCATCGACAGGCCATTTTTCTACCCCTGGATTGTTGCTGATATTGAGGGGTTCTGCCGTTGGGGATGCGGCTGAAATAGCATTTCCCGGGCAAAGGGGCACACACTGATTACAAATTGCGCAAAATTCTGCCACACCAAAATGAATGGGTTGGTCGGCGACCAATGGAAGATCGGTGATAACTTTGGCCAGTTGCACACGCGGCCCATAGCTGGGCGTAATCAACAGTCCATTTCGACCCAATTCGCCCAAACCAGCATCAATTGCCATCGGGATGCTTAAGCCGGTCATATCCCCACAAGGAATGGCGTTAAACCCTAGAACTCGAATGAATTCTGCCAGTCTGCTGGCGGTGGATGCAATACGTGAATATCCATTACCAAGACTGGCAGCGCTGATAGCTGTCGAAGAAGTGGCAATTGCATCTTCTTCGATTTCGAAGGCTATAACGATAACCCACTTCATGGTCTGGGGGATCGCCAGGGTTGTGCCGTCTTCCAAATAGTGCGGGCGTGTAAGGGCTTCTGGGTCAATATTGCCGGTTCCGTAAGGTAGTTCCAGTTTTTGCGCAATCACCTCCATGACAACTTCTGGCATGATGTCCATCATCATTGGCAGCATTTGAGCAACTTGCGAAGCAGGCAGCGTACCGACTAAAAACGGGCTGGGCGCGCCGGGCGGTAAAATATCGGGATCAATTTCTTCTAACGTAGTAATGATAAAGTCTTTAAGATCATCGTCTTCCATGGCTTCCAAGGTTGCAAATATTTTTTCTTTGCACGCTTCAGGGTCTGGAATCTCAATTTGATCTGCTGAAGTAAAAATAATTTCGCCATGCTCTTCTGGAACAGCGATATCAAACGAGTGACTGTAAATCCAGCGTTCGTCCAGCTTGGTGATCCCAACGAGTGATGCCCCGTAAAATTTCGCGGCTTTCTTGATTTTTTGGGTAATTTCCTGTTCGCCGAGATCCCAGGGAAGGTTGTAAGTCTCTGGGTTAATGGGGCCGGAATGGTGCGGTTCGAGCTGTAGCAACCCTTTGTGCAGGCCGTGCATCCCGGCGCGGGTGCCAGATATATTGGCGGCCAGCCAACTGGCCTCTAGCAAGGCAAAATCTTCTTGTTGGAATCCTGCCTGATTGGCTCTGATCCTCTCTACATCCGAATATTGTTGCGCAGCAATTTTCTGCTGAATTTCGGCATCCCAGGCGGTGCGTCCCAGGGCTGTGTTTTTGGCATCAAAACGCCGATATATGTCATCGTTTATCTGATAAGGGGGGAGGTCTTCAGCGCTTTGACGGATTAAAAAACCGCCAATTTTCGTCTGAAATTCTGGATGGATGCTGGTTTCTAATTCGCCGCCGTTTTTTAATATTGGCAATGCAATCGCAGAAAGCCCACCTAATTTTAAAAAGTCTCGTCGACTCAAATTATTCTTTTTGGTCGTTGGCATATTCGATACTCCCGGTATAGCCAATGTGGTTGGGGGGATATATGTATTGGTTAAGAAACGAGCTTCTTGAAGATGTGAGCGCAATTCACAAGGCCGCAAGAAGCTCGTAACTATAAATCTGGGGGGCGCTAAGTGGTTATCGAGGCTTACTCAAGAACTTTTACAGTGAAGAAACCTTCGAGGGTATCGGCGTTTTCCAGCACGAAGATCGCTCTGGCATTCCAATATTCCACATAGTCGGCTGCTTCTTCCGGAGTGGCCTCGCCGAGGGCCATTTTCTTGCCCATGGCGACTCTTTCTTCACTGACGGGTGGCTGAACCATCATCAAGTTAAAGTTGACGCTCACGCGTTGGCCGGTGTCGGCGCGCTCGAAAATCCATTCCAGCATGGGCGGGGCGGTGCCAACGGGTTCTTCGGTGTAGACCATTTTATTCTGGCGCACGAATACACTATTTGCCTGCCCAAACTCAGCGCCAATAAAACCGGTTTTTGGCGACGCTCCGGTGATATACGTAATCACTTCACCAAAAACGCCGATATACCATTCATCTTCTGCCCCGGGAGCTTCCACTAAAATCTGGCCGCGCACAGGAATTTCTCCATCGGGATACAAGACTTCTAGCGCTTTGCGGGTGATCGTCCATGCGCCGGTGATTGCGCCGCACGAGTGGCCCGAGAGTTTCACCGCTTCCTCATAGGTGTAGGGGATCGCGCCATCGGTCTGCCCAAACATCTCCAAATAGGGGTCTTTCATCATGATGGGCGGAACTTGTGCAATATAATCTTGTGTCCAAATGGGTTCTGGCTCCGCATCGGCGGCGATCGTTGGGGTGAAAGCCGTCACGGCAAGAATTGCGGTGAATAAAACCGCAAGTGCGAAAAGTGTTTTTTTCATTTTCTTTCTCCTTGGTAGATAAAATTTGAACTTCTCCCCCTAGATTATCTGGAGATACCAGAGTTGTCATTGACTTAGGTTTACTTTTTGACTCAATCGTTTTTAACGGGACCCCGTCCGAAAGAGGAAAACCAAATTTATTTTTCGCACTGAGCGCTTACTCGCCAGAAAAAGCCCGGCGTTCCAATTCGGCGCGATCCAAAATGTGGATCTGATTCCTTTCCAGGTCGATGAGTTTGCATTCAATCAGACCGCGGAAAGCTCGATTGATCACAACCGGCACTGTGCCAATTCGTGCGGCTATTGCGGCTTGGGTAGCCCAACTCTTGCGGCTAATCGTATCTTGCCCGGCGGCTTGTTCGAGCAAAAATCGCGCCAGGCGGCTTTCTACCGGGTGCAGCGATAACTCGGTTACTAAATTCATGGCATATAATACGCGGCTTGCCAGATTTTCGATAATCGATTTCGCCAATGTCGGGCAGTGATCTACCAGGCTGAGCAGAATTTCTCGCTGAACGATAACCACCGAAGCATTTTCTAACGCTTCGACCATGACCACATTAACTCCACCCGTCAGCACACCGACTTCATTAAAAGCATCGCCAGGGCCAACAAAACGAATCACTTGCTCGCGGCCGCTGCCCGATGTTTTTACGGCTCGTAGCCACCCTTTTTCAACCACATATAAACCGATACATGGCTCCCCTTCCATAAAAACAATTTGACCGGCGCGATAAACTTGCCGAATACTTGCCGAAATCACACAGCGCATTGCTGCGGAATCCAGGCCCGAAAAATAGGGTACTTGTGACAGAATCTTCCCCAATTTTTGGTTGTGATGTATTGCCCTGGTTTGGGCAAGCGAGGTCGAATAGGCGGTCATTTTGTCATCATCCGATATGGAGCTCGATAGCCTCTGGCCGTGTGCAGGTTTCGATACATTCCAGGCAGCGGATACACTCCGCGGAGCGCAAATTTTCGGGGATCGCGGGAATATCCACCGGACATTCAGCTTCGCAGCGCCCGCAGTGGGTACACTTCCCCGAGTTGGTGGCTATGTGGATGGGTGATACTTTATTGAAGATCGCCAGCGCGGCCCCCAGTGGGCAGAGATATTTGCATGAGAAACGCTTCACCAGCATCGAGCTGAGGATGAACACAAGCAGCACCACCCCTAATAAAGGTGTATTCCACTTGAAACTAAAAATCGCCAGCGCCGGGCA
>JACNJM010000161.1:9744-12521 GCA_014382605.1 Anaerolineae bacterium | reverse complement strand
CCGGCAACAAATGACAGACCGAGTACGGCAATCAGGATAGTGAAGTTCATCAGGCTGGTGGTTTTTAATGTATGACCAGTAGCCACATAGGTCCACAGCGTTTCGATGCCGCCAAAGGGGCAAAACGCATCAAACGCGCCGCCGCGCGAGCCTTCGCCGGGCAAAATATGACGCAGACCGAGCAAAAAAGTAATCGCTACAAAAATCGCCTGCATCCAGCGGCGCACGTTCGAAAGTTCTCTTTTGGTATGCTGATGAGTTGTTTCAGATGTTGTCATGGCTTCAGTGGGCGGGCGTGAATCCCAGGGCGATACCCAAAATAGCAAACACGACCAGCGCGGCAATGATAATGAAAGGAAAATGCTCAGGATTGATTTTCATAAAAAATTAAACGGTCATGAAGAAGCCAGGAATACAGGAGAAAAAAATTCCTGCATTCCTGGCTTCCTGATCAAAAGGTCTTTTAAGACTGCTGGAATTCAGCCAACATCTTTTTCGTTTTAGGCAGCAGCATATAGATGAGTAAACCTGTGCTGATGACCGGCGCAACCAGAAACATAGAGAAACGGCCTTTGATGATCACATCGGTGATGCCCACCGGGAAGCCGCCAAACATCGACATGGCTGCGGCGAAAACACCAACCGGTAGCGCCCACGCCTTGTTCTTGATAAGCGCAAAGATGAAAACGGCCCAAACCGCCGCCCCCCACCAGTTGACCATTTGCGACATGCCATACATGGCATTTGTGAAGCCTTTCGCCTCGGTCTGGAAGCGCGAGATGGCGCCCACGCCGTCGATGTACGTGAGCACATACGCTAACCCGCTGGCGAAAGCGAAGGCCATAATTTTGAAAGGCACACCGCCTACGAAGAGCATCCCAAACCATAGTACAAAGGCAAGTGCAAAAACCCATACCGTGGGGGCAGGCAGCCCGATGCTCGAAGGGGGAATCATGGGGAAAAAGCCCACCAAAAGTTGTACGGTTGCCGCCACCGTGCCCCAGAACCAGGCCCAATCAGTTTTATTGATGAAACCATACAGCACAGCTACCCAGAGCGCCCCCGCTGAGACGCCCAGCCAGCTTAGCGTGGAAAAGGCAATTTGTACGGTGATCGCTTCGTCGGGGCGGCCATCAGCAATTTTGCCATCTACGTTTATATTAAAGATACTTGCCATCAGAAATAAAATCAGCAGGCCGGTGAGGATGCCAACAATGGCAAGCGTTGCCCCTAGTTTATGATTATTCTTTAAAGCGTTCATACGTCATCCTTTTACATCGGGCAGATTTATAAAACCTGCCCGATGTTTCGTAAATTCAGCTTACAAGGTGTGTCGATTTTTTTGGGCGCGGCGCCTTGGCATTCAGCACGCGCAAGACAGACACGCTATCGTTTATCAGCCGGTGAGGCGCTTCTGGGTGGATCACAACAAACATATCGGCTTCAATCGCCACTTGCTCGTCTCCAGCCTCAACGATACCCTTGCCTTCCAATACGTACAGGTACACTGTGCTGTAGGTGACATGCAATTTCAGTTCTTCACCGGCTTGAAGCAGCAGATGTTCAAATTGTGCCTGATCGCTGATGTGCAGGGCGCGCACGCTGATCTTGTGCGGGTTGGGAATTTCTTCCAGGTCAAAAGTTTTTAGAACTTCCATTATGCGCTTCTTTTGTTTGTAGATAATCACGCTTCGGCGCTATCTTCCGTAATCAGGTGCTTTTTGAAGTAGGGAATCAGCGTGAAGAACAACACGCCCAGCGCCAGCAGCGAACCATAGAGATAATCCAGCGTTTTGGTGCGGAAGAATTGCGTGGGGACGTTAATCATGAGGATAGTGATGGAAGGAATGACTGCCAGCCACCAGCCTTTGCGTTTGCCCATTGCTAGAAGCGGAATCGACATGAACAGGAAGATCACCGCCACCCAGTTGACTTCGCCTGCCCAGCGGAAAAGCCACCAGGTCCAATCTTCAGGGTAGAAAGGATAGCCGGGGCGGGTTGCCATCGTGCGCTGGGCGCCAATCCCGATGGTGAAGGCATGCGTGGTGAGCATACCAACGAAGGTAAGCGCACCGGCTTGCACCCATTTTGAGACTCTTTCTCCCTTGCGCAGGAAAATGAAAGCCCAGTATCCGGTCAGCCCGATAAATGCGATAATCATGGGCATCGGGAAGCCGGGAACCCAGCTAATATATGGCAGGAACATGAAAAAGCCGCCGATGGATGGCAGCGCGAAGAGGCTTAAAGCCAGGGGGAAACTCCACTCGGAGCCTTTTCTGATTTCCTGTGAGATGATGACCAAGGCCGCGCCAGCAGCGAAAATTACTGCTTGCCAGACCGAGTAGAAAAAATCGAAGAGCGGCAATCCACTAGAGAAAGCAGGGAAGCCCTTTTCGATATGGGCGTTAAGGTGAAACAGCACGCGTTCAAGCGATGTTTGCACCATGAACGGGATTACATACGCCATTACCAGACCAATTACGATGGCGATAATGGACATAATCGTACGATTCTTTTGAGATGTTGCTTGCATGGATAATTCTCCTCGAAAGATTAGTTTAATGGTTGTGATGAGTATCACAAATGACTGTAGAAATGTCTTTGCTTTAACGCAAATCTGGAAGTAGAGATTCCTACTCCCAGATTTAGAAAGGAGAATGTTGAGCAATAATGCTCCGTGCAAAGTGATTGTCTCAAAGTTTCTCTAGCATGTCTTTGACTTTGAGCAAGTTGTTGTTAGATACTATGATGTGTGATGGTTACCCATTTTCGATCAA
>JACNJM010000161.1:0-9463 GCA_014382605.1 Anaerolineae bacterium | reverse complement strand
ACCTGTTGCGACATGACATACATTCCATTCCAGAAGGTATTTGCGGTATGAGTAAAAGCATCCGGTGCCATGTAGGTGCTTTGAAATTTTGAGATCGGAGCTACGCCGTCGATGAAGGTCAGCACATAAGCCAACCCGGCGCTAAATGTCAGGCCGATGAGTTTTTTGTCGACGCCGCCGATGATGAGCATGCCAAACCAGACGACTGCGGCCAGCAGGAAAACCCACAACGTTGGGGTTGGCAACCCGCTATCCGCCGCGGGAATCATGGGGAAAAACCCCGCCAGCAGGAGTACCGTAGCCGCCACGGTTCCCCAGAACCAGGCCCAGTCTTGTTTCTTGATGAATCCCCAAAGCACGGCAGCGCACAGCGCTCCAGCAGCCGTCCCCAGCCACCCCAAAACTGCATAAACGAGTCGTACCGTATTGCTCTCTTCCCATTCGCCCGCGCCAAAGTGGGTATGGATAACCGTGTTGTAGGTTTCGGCCAGGAAATACAGTGTCAGTATTCCTGCTAAAATGCCTAATATAGCTAGAAATGCGCCCAGCTTATGATTATTTTTCATTGTTGGTTTTCCTTCCAGGGTTATCTATTCAGGTTGAATTGTCAATTTTGCGGTAATCATAACACGACTATTTTTGTAAAGATTTGCCTTTTAGCAAACAACGACCTTTAGTTAACGCTAAAGCGGCATAACAGTTCTGCTATGCCGCTTTAGCGTTAGGGATGATTGTGGTGATCGAATTACGCTTCGCCGTAAATTCGCTTCTTGAACCACGGCAGCGCAATAATTGCGATGAATACCGCCGAGAGCATTGCGCCGCGCAACCATTCTTGCCCAGATGGCACATTATAGCGATCTACAAAGGCCAGAAAAGCTGCCATAAAAGTCACCAGGCCGGTAATCATGGCGAAATACCAGCCGCTTTCTTTGCGTGCTGCCATCAGATAAATAGCAACGAAGAACAAAGCCACAGCCGCATACATGACAAAGCCGCCCAAGAAGAGTTCAGGATTGCTTTCGCTGGCTGCGTAGAAGGGGCCTTTGGTCAAAAAGTGGCGCACACCGTGTTGGGCATTCATAAAGACCATCCCGCCGACAACGCCCAGCGCGCCAAATGTAATTGTCTGCGCAATCTTGGTCTTGGCGTCGGATTTTTCGGTTAGCAGCACGATGAAATAGCCCACCAGCCCAATGAGCATAATCGGCATGGCAGCGGGCATTCCGCTGGAGACTTTATTGCCAAGCGCGTCCGACCAGACCAGCACCATCCACGGAATCACCATCGTCATGCCGCCCATAGAGGGCAGTGCCAGCATGGTCAAAGCCAGCGGGCGCGCCCATTTCTTGTCGGCATAAATATCTTTGGCGATGATTATCAATGTTGCCCCACCAAATACGAATAGGGCGATCCATACATGGAATGTGGCGGTGAGAATTTTCACCGGGGTATCCCAAACCCCGTCGGGTTGCTGCACCTGATGGACTTCAACCAGATTGTGTAAGGCTGGCGTGAGTGCCTGCATCGAGATGAATGGCGATGCCACTAGCATAAACAGCCCAACAATCACAGCAACAATAGCCATGACCAGTCGTCCTTTTTGCGTTGTTTCGTTTGTCATACAAATTCTCCTCGTGGTTTAAAAAGATTGGATAAAATTTCGCGCAGCCGGTGTTTTGCACAGATGCGCCCGATTGCACGTTGGATACGCCGCAGTATTTGCGAGTATAATCAGCATGTCACCAAAATATCATTTTTTTCAGGTATCGTCTTTATAAATTTGTAAATTCGCATGAATGAATTAAAAAAATGTCTCACAGAAAGCCCGGTTTTCTCTAAGCTGACCCCGGCTGATCATGCTGAATTGGCACAATTAGCCGCGCGGCAAGTTTTTCACAAAGGTGAATTCATCTGTTTTCAGGGAGATGTTTGGCCCAATGTACTATATCTGGCTGCAGGGCGGCTGGGATGGTCGATGCTTTCGCCAGATGGTAAACGGCATGTTGTCTTTCGTTTGGGCGCGTGCGATGTAGTTTGGGGACATTCGCTTTTTGATAATGCACCGATGCCTGCATCCTTGGAAGTGATGGAAAATAGTGTTGTATATCTCTGGAGCGGTGATGCGATTTTGCCGATTATATCTCGCAGCGTGGATGCTGTTTGGGATGTGACGCGTGAACTGGTGGCAACCATGCGCCACGTGCGTGAAGTTGTCTATGGTTTTGCGTTTCATCCCGTGGCAGGGAGGTTGGCGCGTTTGCTCCTGAAGCACTATCAGCCTGTCGATGGCAAACCAGCGCCCCGTGACCTTACACTGGATGAAATGGCCGACAGCATAGGCACTACCCGTGAGTTGGTCAGTAAAACCTTGCACCGCTTTGCCGACGAGGGCATGATTCAGATTAGCAGAATGCAATTCATTTTTACCAATCGGAACGATCTGGAACAGATCGCCGGACATGATGAATAAAAAAGTCCGAAACTGTGCAGTTTCGGACTTTTTCGTTAATTTTGACGCTTGGATATTATTCTGAAGGCTCGGCGAGCAATCGTTCTTTGAAGAGCGGGATCAGCATCATCACGACCAGGCTCAGCCCCATGGCCGCGCCATACAGGTAGTCGAGCGTGGCGTGGCGTACATAATGTGTGGCTCCACTGACGACAATTGTGATGGCTCCGGCAATCAGAGTCAGGTACCAGCCTGAGGTTTTGCGTGTTCCCAACTTATAAATTGCGGTAACCAGCAAACCAAAGGCCACCCACAACCCCAGCCAGCCAAAATATGTAATTGCGATGCCCTCTGCAAACATCGGGCGCTTGGGATGTCCATACAATATACGGAATGCGGCGTGCCCATTGGCGAAGTTCTCCGCAGCGGTGACGCCCAGCATCAAGAAGACCAGGAAATCAACCACCTTTTGTTTGAGATCGCCTTTCTCGGCGAGCAAGACCGCAAAGTAGGGGATCAACCCAATCGTCATGATCAGCACCGCGGGCGGGAAGCCGCCTTCCTTACTGCCGACGAAATTCATCCACGGCACAATCATGTAGGCGCCACCCATCGACGGAATCGCCAGACATAACAGCGAAAGTCCGCGCGCCCACACTTTTCCATCATAGAGCGCCTTGGCAATTGCCAGCAAGGCGATGCCCGCCAGCACGCTCATGGTACCCCAGAAGGGATAGAAGAAACTAACCAGCCATGTGGTGAGGGTGAGCAAAGGCCACGATGGATTTTCCTCAGCCTTAAATTGTTCAATGCGTTCGAGCTGGTAACCCAGAATCGGGTTCACCATTTTGAACGATGCGAACGGGATGTATACAATCATCAAGATTGCCGCAATCAATACAATCCCTATGACGATCTTGCGAACTTGTGAATTTGTTTGTTGTGACATGGCATCTCCTCAAAATAAAAAATTGATGAATGTTGTCGGATAGCGATTCCGACTTGTGAATATTTTCATAATGAGTATACTTATAGGGTAGTTTGAGCGCCTTGACTTTTGTCAAGATTCCCACGAAATGACGATACCCCATGAAGCAACTTGCTCACAAATTATCCGAAAAATCGATATTTCGCACATTGCCAGCGTCTGATCTGGATTTGTTGGCATCCAGCGCTATCCGGCATCCGTTGAGTCCGCGCGAGCATCTTTGTTTTCAGGAAGATATTTGGCCCTATGTTGTGTTTGTTAATTCGGGCAGACTGCGTTGGGTGATGCTTTCTGCTGGCGGCAAAGAGCATCAATTATTTGCCTTACTTCCGGGTGAGTTGTTTTGGGCGCATTCGTTTTTCGACGACGCCCCTATGCCCGCGTCCTTAGTGGCGGGGAAAGCCAGCGTCATCTATTTGTGGAGCCGAGATACCATGTTGCCGATTCTGTACCGCAACCCCGAAGCGATATTTGGCATCACCCATATGCTCACAGGGATTATGAGACGGGCGCGCGATATTATTTATGGGTTGGCGTTTCAACCCGTGGCAGGCCGTTTGGCGAATTTTATTATGTCGAGTTTGGATGACCCCGAGCATCCTACGCTGGAACGGGATATGACATTGGAAGACATGGCTGCTGTATGTGCGACCTCCCCCGAGGTGGTTTGCCGTTTGTTGTATCAATTTCAAAGCGATGGGGTTGTGCAAATTACACGCACCCGCATCACAATCAACGACCATCATGCGCTTAGGCACTTGGCCGATATGGACTAATCATGAATTTATTCGAACAGCTTGCCCAGACTTCAGTATTTTCACATCTTGCGTCACAAGAGAAGCAACACCTTGTTGATATCGCGATTCCCCGCACATATCTGGCAGGTGAGTGGATTACGCATTATGGCAATCAGTGGCCGTATCTTTTCGTAGTGGAAGCAGGCCGGGTATCGGCAGAAAAAGAATCGTCAGGAGGGCGCAGCTTAATAGTGATTGATTTGGGGCCGGGAGAAATATTTTGGGGAACTGGATTTTTCCTCGACCATGCGGAGATGCCGGTTGCCTTGATTGCCAAAGAAAATAGCCGCATTGCTTTATGGTCTCAAGAACGCATGAAGCCAGTTTTATTGCAAAATGGTCAAATGTCCTGGGAGTTAGCGCGCCTGATGGTGCAGCGTATGCAACACGCCAGCGATATGGTTGAAGAATTGGCCTTTCAACCTGTTACCGGGCGATTAGCTGGTTTGCTACTGGATCGTTTTAACAGCCCAGAAGGTGAAGCCGTGGCGCGCGATATGACCCTCGATGAAATGGCCGCACATATTGGCACCACGCGCGAGATGGTTTGCAGGCAGTTATATAAATTTGCAGGCGAAGGGGCGATTCAAATTAACCGGACGGAGTTTCTGATTTCAGATCACAATCATTTAGAGAAAATAGCTGGCCGCAAAAGCTGACACAAGAAGATATGCACAAGGTGGGTCTGTGCATATCTTCTTGCGGAGTTCAGGGTTTCTTCCAGGTGACGAAATCAAAGGCAAAGGTGTTTTGGTTATATAGAGTTACTTTAATCATCCCGGGTTTGCCCAAATTGGTATGATAACAAATATATTTGCCCACCAGTTGATCGTTGACCGGGATGGGGTTATGCGATCCGGGTGCGTTGAGACAATCAGAAAAGGTGGGGGCATTAGCACCCCACAGTTTGATTGTTGAGTCGTTACGGGTTTCCAGTTGCCGGGTTGTTGGATTTAAGCTGATGTCGCCATCTTCGTATTCAGGCGCAAAGATACCTTCATCCAGATCGCCGGTGGCAACTACGCTGCCGAATTCCATGCTCCCGCTGACGTGCAGTATACCGCCATCGGGGCTGCCTGCGCCCAATGTTGTCACGCGTATCTCCACCCAGAAAGCGGTATCAGCATCCTCGCCGAGACCGAAGATTTCGCCTGTGTCGGAACGCAATTTCCAATGCCCCTGATATGTGCCTTCGTTATCGGGAGTAGTGAGGCGCACCGAAATATCGACGGCTTCGCCCGGCTTGACTTCGCCGCTGGTGAATTGTATTGTAGCGTCACCGTCCATTTGATCGCCGTGATCGAATACCAGGGCATAGCCGCTTGTCCAGGGGCAGGTGCCGCTGTTTTTTAGTCGCCAGGTTTTGATGAATTCATTCCCCGGAGTCATCAGCGTGCCATCGGGGATGGTGGCATCGCTGACAAATTCAATCTGGTTGCAACGCTCCTCGGCCTGGTCGGTGGGTTGGGGCGTGGCGCTTGCTGCGGGTACGGATGTTTCCGCTGCCGGGGTTTGCGCGGCGCTTTGCGTGTAGGCGGCTGCAACCGTCTGGGCGGCCTGCGTGTAGAGCGCGTCTTGTTCGGGGGTGTTGGCAATATTGCGGCTGAAATTGCACGAGAGCAGAACCAGCATCACAATGGCAACCCACCCCAAAAGGAGTCTGCGTTGTGCCTTCATCGGTTTCAGGCTTTGGCGAGCAAATTGTCGAGTACTTGTCGCGACTTTCCTTCGATTTCTGCATGAAGGCTGTTGCCGCGGGCATCCATTGTCACCACCACCGGGAAATTTTTTACATCCAACACCCATATGGCCTCGGGGACGCCGAAATCGAGTTTGTAGACACCGAGTACTTTTTGCACCGACTGGGCGATTAGCGAGGCTGCGCCACCCACGGCGTGAAAATAAACGCCGGGCACTTCCTGGCAGGCTTGCAGGGTTTTTGTGCCCATGCCGCCCTTGCCGATGACGCCCTTGATATTGAAGTGGTGCATCACGTCGCCCTGGTAGGGTTCTTCGCGGATGCTGGTGGTTGGCCCGGCGGCGACGAATTTATAGTCGCCGGTATTCAGTCCGGAAACCACCGGCCCACAGTGATAGATGACACCGCCCGCCAGAATAGGCTTGATGGCAGTATAAACTTCGGCGTCATCACCCTCCGGGGCGCGGTTTTTCTTGATGAAGGTGTCGATCATCCATTTGTGGACAGCATCGCGCCCGGTGAGCATGATGCCAGTGAGGGCTACGGGTTCGCCAACTTTGAGTTCGCGGATGGCTTCATCGCTGATGGGGATAGTAAGTTCTTTCATGGTGACTCCTTAAGCAGACGGCGGTCTGTTGTTCCCTGTCGAGTCAGGGTAAATATTTGTTGACGAGTAAACCCAGCTTCTCTCGCGTTGCGGCAGGGATGCGCTTGGGATCGGTGATGAGCGCGTTGGCAAGCGCCTGCCCGCATTGGCATTGGCTTGGGCTCAAATTGCGTGCCAGATTGCGCACGGCTTCTTGCGCAGTGTACGTATTTTCGTTGAGCGTTTTGATGACCATCTCAACTGTCACTGGCGCTTCGCTGATATGCCAGACATCATAATCGGTGACATGCGCCATCACGGCGTAGCACAGCTCGGCTTCGCGGGCCAGGAAGGCCTCGGGGGAGGTGGTCATGCCGATGAGGGACATGCCCCAGGCGCGGAAGGTGTTCGACTCGGCGCGCGTGGAGAAACGCGGCCCCTCGATGGTGATGAAGGCCCCGCCCTTGTGGACGGTGGCGTCTGTTTTCTCGACGGCGGTGCGCGCCATTTGGGAGAGTTGCGGGCAGAAAGGATCGGCGACATCTACATGAGCAATCAACCCGTCGCCGAAAAAGCTGCGCTGTCGGTCTTTGGTGAAATCAAAAAGCTGGTCGGGAATCACAATTTCGCCGGGAGCGTAGTCTTCGCGCAGTGAACCAACGGCGCTGATGCCCACCACGCGCGTCACGCCGAGCGATTTGAGGGCGTAAATATTGGCGCGGTAGTTGATCTCACTGGGCGAGAGTGTATGCCCCAGGCCGTGCCGCGCCAAAAAGGCCACCGGCACGCCTTCGAGCAGCCCCACCCGCACGGGCGCGCTGGGTTTCCCGAAGGGGGTTTCGAGGTCATATTCTTGTTGATCTTGCAATCCGGGCATATTGTAAAAGCCGGAGCCGCCCAAAATGGCGAGCGATGGTTTTTTGTCCACGATGCTTCTCCGAGATATGATTTCGATGAGCAAATCAGGAAAGAAGAATTTCGGAATTTTCTCTGCGAAGGCGCTAGCCTGAGCAGTTACGTTTTTTATCGAAAAATTGCGTTATTATTCTTGCGCATTGTCAAATAACGCTAGATAATCGTCTGCAGCTTTGAGATCGGTGGTTAGAGTTGGCCCGGTAAGGGGATTCGCTGAACGGTGCATATTTTCCTGGGCGAGCTTTTTGCTATCAGCGCCCTGACCGAAGATGAGTGGCACACCCCCAATCGAGATGACATCGCCGGGTTTAAGTAGAGCTTGTTCAACGCGCGTGCCATTCACAGAGCAACCCACTTTGGAGTTGAGATCCACCAAAAGATAACGCTGCTGAACCTTGCGGATTTGAGCATGGTGACGCGAAACGTGCGGATTATTGATGATAATTTGATTATCTTTTTTGCGACCAATATTGATTACAGTTTGGTCAAGCGGAACAATTTGACCGCCATCGACAATCAGAAACGCAATTGGGGATGTATCTTGTTCCGGAGGGGGTGTGTTTTGTGCCGGATCAGGCATACGATTCTTCCTCGGGGCGATTATTCCATGTTTGAATAGAAATGATAGCTTCACCACATTGTAATATATCCCCCAGCATCAGCACGGTGGGTTCCAGAAGTTTTTCCTGATTGAGCAATGTGCCGTTGGTCGAGCCGAGGTCTTCGGCCCACCATTGCCCGTGATGAAAACTTAAACGGGCATGCCGTGTGGAGACAGTTTTTGAATTGATAAAACATTCGCAGGTCGGGGCGCGCCCGATTGTAATTTCCGAGGTATGAAACTGTTGCCTTTGTTCCTGCTCGCCAATCTGGATTTGGATTTGCAATATCGCCATTGCTGTGTCAATTTTTTCAGGATGCTGCTGAAGGCCGCGCCATAATAGCCACAATGCCCAGACCAAAAAACTATATAAGGCCAGCGCTGCAAGAATTCGGATGCCCAGCAGTATAATGCCACTCATAGCATCGCTCCACGAGTGGGGTGTTCATCATCTGTGGTCGGTTTTGGCTGGTATTCTTGGGTGATACTTGCATCGATAATATCGTCTTGCGCGTAGACCAGCGGAACCCCGGCGATCGAGATCACGTCTCTGGGGAAAAGTTCGTTTTGCGAAATCGGGTTGCCATTTACCAGAGTTCCCCCGGTTGAATCCAGATCAAAGATGGTGTAGCGGCCACGAGTAGCCCGAAGTTGTGCGTGGTTGCGTGAAACCCGCGGATCGTCAATCACCAGATCATTTTCGTTGCGTCGTCCAATATTGATCACCGATTTGTCGAGGGTGAAAATCTGGCTGCCATTCACAATCAAAAAAGCATTGGGTGGGGCGCTTTCAACACTTTCTTCTGGTTCAACCTGAATAGCATGCGTTTCCCCGACAATTTCACCCCTGAAAGCAGTGATAATTTCAATCTCTTCGGTCTTTAAATTGGCGAGTTGCACCAGATCAACAATTGGGGGGTGGCGGAATACTACTCCGGCTTGTTCGGCTGCCTGGGAGAGAACGCCGCTCATTTCGTGTGTAATCGGTTCGGGCGCGATCTGCTGCAAGCTGTGCTGGGGATGCGTGCGGATGTGAAAAATATCGGGTGCGGTTAAAATACCTTGCTGCTCTATAATTCCAGTTTGTAGCGCAGCCATTAACCCGTCTATCAGTTTTGCTTTGTTGAGTTGTGCTGGTAGCAGCCCGGCAATCTTTCCCTCAATCAGGGTTTGCAAACGCGCTTCAATTTGATTTAGTGTTTTAACGATTGTACTCATGGGAAAATAACCTCGCGATTATTATAACCGAGCGCCCGCGTTAATTCACCCTCAAGAACATTGTTCTCCCGGGCTTTCTTAAGGTCGAAACAGAAAAGCAATTTCACCGCAGAGAACGCCAAGAACGCAGATAAAAGCATAAAAAATGTACTGGTCAATAGTCGTATGAACACATCTCACGCAAAGACGCAGAGCCGCAAAGCTGTT
>JACNJM010000211.1 GCA_014382605.1 Anaerolineae bacterium | reverse complement strand
CAGAAAAACGAGATGGTACAAAAAGCCTACCTGGGGATTGAATAAGATTTCATTTCAAAAAATAAAACTCAAACGAGAAAGAGTGATAGTACATTCTACTATCACTCTTTTTTTATGGGCTCCGGAAATGTCCCGCCAAATCCTAATGAACCAATATTTTGTAACAAATCGTCATAAAAAATAATTTATAATCGGGGGTGTAAGTCATAGATACTTTTCTTTGGCGATATAAGGTAAAACGGTTTAGTACCGTAGACCGATAGCTTTTTTCGCAATTCAAAGATAAAGTTACTATGTTGATTTTGCGGACGGTAAGATTATCAATTACTTTTCTGCAGATCAAAAAGAAAACGTAAGTAAGTTGATCTATATAAGTACACTATAGGAGAATAATATGTCTAAGTTCCGTCTCATTACAATCGTTCTCGTCCTGCTGGGAATGTTGATTCCCGCGTCTGCAGGAATGGCTGCCACTGATCTCTCCCGATTCGAGGTCATCAACCACAGCGACCAGCCAATTACCATATGGATGTATGAATCCACTGCATATCAAGACCCAGCGTTGGATGGCGTTCAATACGAGAAAGTAAAGAATGGCGCGTTCTATTTCCTCAATATCGATGCTGGAGAAAGAGTTACTTTCACTGTAGACCGAACGCTCTACTCCTATACAATGACGGTTTGTGGCGAAACTCGCACCGGCGCAATTGACCTCAATAGCTACAACCGGATCGTGGTTCCCGCGTGTGGCATCTTTGCGCTAGAACTGCCCGGCAAGAAATCGGGGCAAGAACTTGATGATGTTACAGAACTGATTGAATTGGTGAAATTCACGGCCACCAACATCTCCGATACAACCGTTTTCCTCACCGTCAGCGGCCAGGGAGCAACCTACAACTTCACATTAGTTCCTGGAGCGTCCAAAGACATCACCGTAGAAGAAGGCCAGCACACTTACAGCTATTGGGCCTGCAACGAACCCGTAGCTGCACAATCCTTTACACCATACTTCCATACAAACTTGATGCTCGACTGCCCCTAAGAATCAACAAACATCATCTTAGTGCAGGCAGCAGTACATTGAAACTAACCTAATCTAAAGCTAAACACACCCAAACAGGCTTTGACCGGTATCGTTGGTCAAAGCCTGTTTTCGCGGTATTATAGCAATATGCCTGTTGCTGAAATTATCACCATTGGAACCGAACTGCTCCTGGGCGAAACCGTAGATACCAACACCCGCTATATTGCCCGAGCTTTGCGCGATGCTGGCGTCGATCTATATCGCTCTTCCACGATTGGCGACAACCAGGAACGCATTGCCCAGATTATTCGAGAGGGAATGAACCGCGCGGAAATTATCATCACTACAGGTGGGCTTGGCCCCACCGTAGATGATCCCACGCGCGAGGCCCTGGCGTTGGCTCTGGATGTGGAGATTGAATTCCGCCCGGAGCTTTGGGAACAAATTCAAGAACGCTTCCGGCGTTATAATCGCACCCCCTCCGACAATAATCGCCGACAGGCCTACATCCCCGCAGGAGCTATTGGGGTAGAAAATGCAGTAGGCACAGCCCCTGCCTTTATCATTGAAATTGATAGTCACGCCATCATCGCGTTGCCCGGTGTCCCCCGCGAGATGGAACACCTGATGCAAGCGAAGATTCTGCCATATTTACGCCAACGCTTTCAATTGCACGGCATCATTAAATCGCGCATCTTGCACACATCCGGAGTCGGGGAATCCACCATCGATGCACGCATCGGCGATCTAGAACGCCTCACCAACCCTACCGTCGGTATGGCTGCCCACGCTGGTCAGGTAGATATTCGCATCACCGCCAAAGCCGATTCAGAAAGCGAAGCAAATCACCTCATCCAGCAAGTTGAACAACAACTCCGCCAACGCCTGGGAAAATGGATCTATGGGGCAGATGAAGATACCCTCGAAGGCGTTGTGCTGGCCGCGCTTGAAGTGCAAGAACTTTCCCTCGCTGTTGTAGAAGCCAACCTCGAGGGCAGGTTGCTGCGCCGCCTCGCCGGGAAGAGTCATATCTTCGCTGGTGGCGAGATCATATCACCACCACCCAAACCCAAAACACTAAATCAGGCGGTTAGAACTGTCTGCCAGAGTCATAACGCTGCCATTTGCCTCGGTGTACTGTTGGAACCCGGGGCAACACAACAAACCATGCACCTTGTACTGCTCACGCCCGAGGGCGAGCAAACCATCCAGCATACCTATGGCGGTCCCCCACAAATGGCCCCGCTATGGACTGTAAATCTCTGCCTGGATCATTTACGCAAACTACATATTCAATCCGCCAATTAGCTATGCACATTTTTGGGCGGTATTCCCTAATAACATCGAAAGGACTATATGACTAAAACAGTTGATCGTTTACTCATTAACGCCATTGTCATCACAATGGACGAAGACTTTCACCAATACGAACCCGGCGCGGTTGCCATCGCAGATGACAAAATCATCGCTGTCGGGCTGGAAGCAGAACTCAAACAACAGTACACGGCCAAAGAAACGGTGGACTGCGGCGGCAAGGTACTCATGCCCGGCCTGGTCAACGCGCATACCCATGTCCCTATGACATTATTACGCGGCCTTGCCGATGACTTACGGCTCGATGTCTGGTTGCTGGGCTATATGATGCCCGTGGAACGCGAGTTTGTATCGCCCGAATTCGTCCAGCTAGGCACCTCACTGGCCTGCATTGAACTCATTCGCTCGGGAGTCACCTGCTTTGCCGATATGTATTATTTTGAAGAAGATGTCGCCAAAGCCACCGCCGAAGCCGGGCTGCGCGCCTTATGTGCTCAAACAGTGCTTAAATATCCCTCCCCCGATGCCGATTCATATGAGCAATCTCTCGATGCCGCCGATGATTTTATCGCCCGTTGGAAGAACCACCCGCTGATTGTCCCCTCAGTGGCCCCACATGCGCCCTATACCTGCACCGAAGATATTCTTCAAGCTACCTCGGCAATCGCGGTCAAACATGATGTGCCGTTACACACCCATTTAGCCGAAACCATCACCGAGGTCGAAGCCTCCAAAGAAGAACACGGCATGCCCGTGATTCCCTACGTCAAAAAACATAAAATCTTCGAGGCCAAAGTGCTGGCTGCACACTGTGTGCATGTAGATAGCGGTGAAATCCACACCCTGCACCACCACGGAGCAGGGGTTGCACATAACCCATCTTCCAATCTAAAACTAGCTTCGGGGGTAGCCCCGGTTAATGACATGCTCGAAATCGGAGTCAATGTTGGCATTGGCACTGACGGCCCGGCCTCCAATAACGATCTGGATATGTTTGAAGAAATCCGCCTGACGGCTCTGCTCGCTAAAGGCATTAGCGGCGATCCCACTGTGTTACCCGCCAAAACCGCCTTGTTGATGGCCACCCGTTTGGGTGCGCAAGCCATGCACATGGGCGAGATTACCGGTTCGCTTGAACCCGGTAAACGCGCCGATCTGATTTTGGTAGATATTTCTCCGCTGCATAACGCCCCGCGTTTCCACCGAGACCCTGAAGGAATCTATGCTCAATTGATCTATGCCGCCAAGAGTACTGATGTCAGCGACGTGATGGTCAATGGTCAATGGTTGATGCGTAACCGAGAATTACTCACATTGGACGAAGCCCCCCTGCTGGAACAAGCCGCTGAGTATGCCCAAAAAATTGATGCCTTCCTACGCCAGCGCGAAGAATCGGTACTCTCAAAACTAATTGCTATCGGCGGCGCGTTAGAACAAGAAAGCTTCGAAGTACAGGCTAAAGTTCGTATTACCGATACACAAGCCATCCTTGCTAATATCTCCCGTCCCGAAATCGAATTGCTGCACACGCGCCATTACCGCGAATTCGATACCTACTTCCAATTTGATGATCCCACACAAGGGCAATTGCGCCACCGAGAAGACGAATACATCGGCGAGGATGAAGCGGTCGATAAAATTCGCTATCGCCTGACGATGATCGGCAAAACCAGCGAACGCCATTTCCCCAGCGATGTATTGCTTTCCCGCAGCCGTTACATCGCCCCGGCCACCCACAGTTTACGCTTCTATCGCGAATATTTTAAACCCAACGCTGAAACTTTTATCGAGAAAGATCGCCTGCGCTGGCGAGTACTTTTCCGCGGCACAGAGTTCTACATCAACCTTGATCGCATTGATAAACCGGATTTAGGCACTTTTTTGGAAGTCAAAAGCCGCACCTGGAGTTTGAGAGACGCGGAAAATAAGGCAAAAATGGCCGAAGAATTACTCATCTTTTTGGGCGCTGAACCCGAAAAGATGGTGGTTCAAGACTACGTTGAAGCTGCCGCGAGCGAACAAGCCTGATACTGCATCCAAAGCGAATCGCCTCACTCAAGAAATTAGAGACTTTCACCAAATTATGAAGATCGCCGTCCTCGCGGATATTCACGCCAATTACCCAGCCCTTGAAGCAACCGTAGACCATATTGAACGCTGGCAACCAGATACCGTTCTGGTTGCTGGCGATCTTATTAACCGCGGCCCAAAACCGGTTGAATGTTTGCATCTCATCCAGAAAATGCAAACTAAACACAACTGGGAAGTAATCCGCGGCAATCATGAAGAATACGTGCTCTGGCACAGCCTGCCCGATTCCCCGCGCGAAGGGCCGCTCTTCGAATTATTTCGCTACAGTTATTGGACGTATGAAAAACTTGATGAAAATGTAACACTCCTTGAAGCCATGCCCGATGAATTCTGCGAAAATATCCCTGCTGCGGGCGAATTTCGCGGCGTGCATGCCTCTATGAAAAGCAATCGCCAGGGTATTTACCCTGAAATGGCTGATGAAACCATCCAAAAGCTGATCACCCCCTCCCCGGCGCTGCTCGCCGTGGGACATACCCATCGACCGCTGATTCGCCAAATTGGGCAAACCCTAGTTGTCAATGCCGGAGCCGTAGGTCTCCCCTTTGATGCCGATCATCGCCCCGCCTATGCGCAGATCAAATTTTCGCAAGGGGATTGGCGCGCTGAAATTATCCGCCTGGATTACGACATTGCCCAAGCCAAGCAGGATTTTTACGACACTGGTTTCCTCGCTGAAGCCGGGCCGCTCAGTAAAATCATCCAACTGGAATTGGAAATCTCACTCTCCCAGCTTTTCCAATGGACGCATATTTACATGAACGCAGTTCTGGATGAAAAAATCAGCATTGAAAAAGCTGTGGACGATTATCTGCGCGCACCCCTCGATCAACCTTATTGGTAGTTTCCCTCACCCTAACCCGCTGGAAGTAGATGATAAATTCAGAGAAAATATCTATATCCTATAATTCGTTTTCACGGTAAAAACGGTTCTCCTCCGAGTGATATAGCAATTCACAAGAGGGGCAAAACCACCACAAGCGATTTTCAGCGCGCGACAAAGTCACATTGCAATCCGGGCAAATATAACCCGTACCCGGAATAGGCGGACGAATTTGCACGGCTACTTTAGGCGGCGCAATGGTGGCATACGGCCCGCTGACCAGCAAAATCACACGGCAGGTTCCAATCGCCCAGCCAACCAAACGGCGAGCATCATCCGCAGAGTCCGATTCGACCTCCCAGATTTCGCCTGTATCCCGATGTACAACCCGATAATGCGCCATTTGCAATTCATCTCCAAAGTCAGTATAACACGTTCCCCAACTGCTCATGATATACTCTGCCCCATGAACACACCACTCGATTTTGCCATCAGAATTGCCAAAGAAACCGGTGACACCCTGATGAAATATTACCGGGCCACCGGCATACAAGCCGTAAAAAAAGCAGATAAAAGTGCAGTCACTGAGGCCGATCTAGCCGCGGATGAGTTTCTGCGCCGCGAGATTCAGCGTGCTTACCCGCAGGATGGGCTGATTAGCGAGGAAGCTGGCACCACCTACCCGGAGGGGAAATCTAGCGTGTGGGTGGTTGATCCCCTCGATGGCACCACCAATTTCAGCCTGGGTTTGCACCACTGGGGGGTTGCCATCAACCGTTTCAGCGATGGTCAGCCAGAATTAACCGCGCTCTACTTCCCCATCATCGATGAACTCTTCACAGCCCAGCGTGATGAGGGTGCATTTCTCAATGGAGAACGCCTGAAAGCCAAACTCCCTGACGAAAACCAACCATTCTCATTTTTCTCATGCTGCACGCGTACCATCCGTCATTACAATATCAATTTACGCTACAAGACTCGCGTATTGGGTGCAGCTGCTTATGGGTTGAGTACCGTAGCCCGCGGCAACGCGGTGCTGGCTTTTGAAACTACTCCGAAAATTTGGGATCTCGCCGGAAGTTGGCTGCTCACCGAAGAAGCTGGGGGCATGATACGCGTCCTCGATGGCAGCACCCCCTTCCCGCTGATTCCCGGCACAGATTACAAAAACAAGAGCTACCCCATTTTGGCGGCAGCCACCCCCGAGCTTTGGGCCGAGGGGCAACAAAATATCATTCCCAAAAAATAGTAGAATGCGAATAACACGGATCGGGCAGATTTTCGCGGATATTCTAAGTTGTTTTTTATCCGCGTAAATCCTTCAAATTCGACTCATCCGCGTTCTTTTTAGGATTACAGCCACGAAGGAGTCAATCATGCAATATCGTTATCTTGGATCATCGGGCCTGCAAGTTTCGGCGCTTTCGTTTGGCGCCTGGGTCACATTTGGCAACCAGCTTGACGTAGACGCAGCCTATGAACTGATGAACGCCGCCTACGAGGCCGGAGTCAATTTTTTCGATAATGCCGAAGTCTACGCCGATGGCAAAGCCGAAATAATTATGGGCGAAGTGCTCAAACGCGCTCCCTGGAAACGCTCGGATTTAGTCATTTCGACCAAAATCTTCTGGGGCGGACAAGGCCCCAACGACCGCGGGCTTTCGCGCAAACATATTGTAGAAGGCCTGGACGCGGCTCTGGCGCGTTTGCAGCTCGATTATGTTGACCTGGTTTTCGCCCATCGTCCCGACCTGCACACACCTATCGAAGAGACCGTGCGCGCCTTTACCCACGTTATCAATCAGGGCAAAGCTTTCTACTGGGGCACCAGCGAATGGAGCGCCCAACAGATTATGGAAGCCTATGCCGTTGCCCGCCGCGAGCACCTGATTCCCCCACAAATGGAACAACCTCAATACAATATGTTCCATCGCGAGCGCGTGGAAGTGGAATATGCCCGCCTGTACGACGAAATTGGCCTGGGCACCACCATCTGGAGCCCGCTTGCCAGCGGTCTTCTCACTGGCAAATATAACCAGGGCACACCCGATGGAACCCGTATTAGCCTGGCAGGCTATGAATGGTTGCGCAAGCAATTTGAAAGCGCAGAAGCCCAGCAACGCCTGGAAAAAGCGGGTAAATTGATGCCTATCGCCGATGAATTGGGCTGCACGCTGGCTCAACTCGCCCTGGCATGGACTTTGAAGAATCCGCATGTCAGCACGACCATCACCGGGGCTTCGCGCGTCGAACAGGTTGTGGAGAATATGAAAGCCACCGATTTCGTTGAAAAACTCACCCCAGCTGTGATGGCGCGCATTGAAGACGCCCTCGATAACAAACCCGCCCATCCGCAAGATTGGCGCGAGTAAATTCAAAAAGATATAGCCGGGCGCCTTGCGCCCGGCTATATCTTTCTAGAGCTTCACTTTGTCTGGATCGGTTGCCGAATGACAGTTTTAAGTTTTTCTGGCGCAGTGCGGCGGGGGTCGCTGATATAAATTTCATGATGTTTGCCGCGGAGCATATATCCCTGCGCTTTAATGAACTCGTGCATGGCCGCGATGGTGGGGCCTTCATCGGCATAGGCTCCCAAATACATAATTTGCGCGGACTGGCCCTCTGTGTAAGTAGCCAGCCGCAGTAAATCGAGCGCAGCGGGATTTTTGCCAGCGCGCACCTGGGCTACGGCATCCTCAAACAACTCCTGTGTGATCCACGTTGGGGTCATTATCATGGCTGTCCAATCCCACTGTGATTTATCTTCCGCGAACGTTTCCATATTTTCAGTCCACCAGAGACCTTCCAGAGGCGGGACAACATAGTCTTTTTCCAGGCCATTCTTGCTGCTGAATTTAAGCGTGTACGCCACCGCATAGAGCGTTTCTATCGCATCCTTATAGGCCTGAGCGGTATTTGGGTCGCCGTGACCGTCCACCATTAGAAATTGCATCTCAGGTACATCCACGATGTCAAATTTTTTGGGCGGGTTATACAGGTGCTTCAATTCCTTCTTGAAATCAACTTTTATCATTTTGTTCCTCCAAATCCTGGATAAATGTAGCCAACCATTTAGTTTCGGCCTCGATCAACGCGAGACTATAATCAAACATGGCGTTCACAAAAAATGGCGCACCGCCGCGCTGCGCGCCAGCCCGCTGCGCAAGCTGCTGATGCCGCTCCACAAGCTGCTGATGGTACGTGTACAAAGCCTCCAAAGCGTGTTCTGACGCTAAAACCGGAAAATTCGACAACCCCAGCAAGAAGGGAACTGGTCCCCCTCGCAACGTAGACAACACATCATAGGTCGCGGCGGCTTGCATTTCACGTCCAGCGTCTGTCACCTGATATACCTTACGCGCAGGCCCTTTACCTCCAACCTGCTGCAATTCGCCCACAATCAGGCCAGATTTCTCCAACTTGTTGAGCAAATAATAGATCGATGAAAAACCAATTTCCGTCCAGTCGCGCATTCCGCGCATCTCGATGGTTTGTTCGATCTCGTAGCCGTGGCGGGGTTTTTCGGCAATCAGGCTGAGGATGGCAAGTTCGGCATTGGTCATTCGGTTCGTATCCTATTTATAATATATTCTAGTATTAGAATAACAAAAAACACGCTATCCGTCAAGGTATGGCCTCACCCAAAGCAGGGGGAGTTGCCTGTGGCTAAGTTTTACCCCACCACTTCTTGAATACGTGCCGCCAATTGACGCGTTTTTTGTGGCGCATTGCCTACATAATAACTCGCATCCATCAGGCCGCGTATCGCCGCACCAGAAAGATACTGCAAAAATTCGCTTTCTTGGGCTACCAACTCAACTAACGGGTTCGCTTCCCCAACCCGCAAGGCTTCCCAGGCTGTAAGGGTGTGCTGGCGCAAATATTCGTGCATAACCTGCCGGTCGGCTCCAGTTTTGCCCAGCGCCATCAGTAAACGCTCAGTGGCTGCAAACGGCGCGTAGACGGAAAAATTACGCGCGATGGCGATTTCATCAATTTGTAAATCCGACATGACTTTGCAGGCAACGCGCAAAAGTTCATCGGCAATCAGAAAAGCTTCGGGCAAAAGTGTGCGGCGGTTGGCGCTGTCATCGAGGGTGCGTTCTAGCAGCGAATGAGCGGCATTATCCCAAGCCGTGCGAGGAAACTGCGCCAGCAAGCGCGCCAGCGAATCCAGCTTCTCCGCCTGAATCGGGTTGCGCTTGAAAGGCATCGCTGAAGAGCCGATCTGCTTGCGCCCAAATGGCTCAGCCAATTCGCCAATTGGGGGCGATTGCAAGATGCGCAAATCGAAAGCCAGTTTGTAAATCGAAGCGCCCAGTCCGGCCAGCGCAGAAAGCACTTCATAATCCTGCTTACGCGGGTAGGTTTGGGTCGTTACCGGGAAGAAGGGCAGGCCTAATTTTCCCGACAGCAATGCTTCAAACTCGGCCAAATTTTCCAACCCAAAGAGTTCAGCATACGAAGCCGAGGTCCCTACCGCCCCCTTGAAGCCTTTACCTTTCAGCGCCGCACGCACGCACATAAGATTTTCCCAATCCGTCAACAAATCCTGCGCATATTGCGCCAGACGATACCCCAACGTGGTCGGTTCAGCCGGTTGCAGGTGCGTGTACGCCATCACCGGGGTTTCGGCGAACTGGATCAGCTTGGGGACGAGAACCCGCAACACATCACGCGCGCCAGCTATGGTTAAATCCAGTGCGGCTTGCATTTGCAGCGCAGTAGCATTATCTTTCACATCCACCGAAGTTGCCCCCAGATGAATAATCCCCCCTCCCAATGGGCATTGCTCAGCGTAGGTTTTCACTTCGGCCATCAAATCATGCTGAATTTCGGCCTCAATTTCTAGGGCACGTTCCACATCAACTTTGTCGGCGTAGTTTTGTAAATCAACAACTTGTTCGGGGGCAACCAGGCCAAAGTGCGCCTGGGTTTGGGCCAACGCCACCCAGATTTTGCGCCACAGCAAACGCGTATGATGCTCGCTCCAAATCTGGCGCATGGCCACAGAGCCGTAGCGCCAGGTATAGGGGGAAAGGTAGTTTTTATAGTCACTCATAGGGTACAATTTACGCTTATGGATACATTACTTTTCTTTAAAGGTTTGGTATTAGGATTCTCAATTGCTGCGCCGGTCGGCCCGATCGGGGTTCTCTGCATCCGGCGGACTCTGGCTGAGGGACGGCTGCACGGACTCATCTCGGGGTTGGGTGCAGCCACCGCGGATGGATTCTACGGCCTGGTGGCAGGATTCGGTTTAACCATGCTCTCGGGCCTATTGGTGGAACAACAAAAATGGCTGGCGCTGCTCGGCGGCCTGTATCTACTCTATTTGGGCATCAAAACCCTGCGGGCAAAACCCGGCGAACAAGCCGCCAGCAACGGAAGCTCAACCCTGTGGGGAGCTTATTTTTCAACCTTGGTGTTAACACTCACTAATCCGGTGACTATTCTTTCATTTGTCGCGATCTTCGCCGGTTTGGGGATGGTCGCAGGCAGCTACATGGCGGCAGCATCATTGGTGGCCGGGGTATTTTTGGGATCAGCGGCCTGGTGGCTGACGCTCAGCGGTGGGATTAGCCTGTTGCGCAACCGTGTTACTCCCCAAACTCTGGTCTGGATTAACCGTGTCGCTGGGGCAGTTTTGCTGGTCTACGGGGTAATAGCATTGATCAGCGTACTACTTGCAAACTAACCAATACTGGCAAACTTATCTAGCTGGCTTTCAGCCGCCGCGTCTTCATTGGTTGGCTGCAACGAGTGTTCTTCAGCGTGCGTGCCAAGTAAATGTTCAAATGCCATCTCAAAACTGGCGTCATCATAGATAAATTTTCTTGCGCCTTTGCCAGACCATTTTTTGACGCGCCAATGGTTGAGTACCGGGGAGTAAAACAATGTGCGATTCTCCATACTCAATTGCATGGCCTCACCCCATTTCATAAGGGCTTCTTTGATTATTTCCATAGTAGCTCCTTAACTAAACCATCGCACAGAAATTCAGGCGGCCGCTGGAAATAAGGTCTTTCACAGCAGCAATATATTTGTATAGAAGTGTATCTTCCTCGATGAAAGGAGCACAGGTGCGAATCAGCTTATAGACTTCACCAGTTCCCTGCCCCAGTTGCGCATCCGCGCCAATTTCAGCACGGCGAAAATCGATACCCTGAGCGGCGGCCATCAACTCGGTAGCGAGAATATGTTCAACATTGCTGGCGATCTGCCTCAGTTTGAGAGCCGCGGTCAGTCCCATGCTAACATGATCCTCAACATTTGCAGAAGTGGGAATGCTATCTACACTGGCAGGGTGAGAGAGAACTTTGTTCTCAGTTGCCAGCGCGGCTGCGGTGTATTGGGTAATCATGAAGCCGGAGTTCAGCCCACCTTTTTCCGTCAGAAAAGCCGGTAAAACATGCGCGTTGCTGGCGTCATCTGTCAGGCGCATAATGCGCCGTTCAGCGATATTGCCTAGCTCAGTCAGCGCAATGGCCAAATAATCCATCGCAATCGCCAGCGGTTCACCGTGAAAATTCCCCCCAGAGAGTACGCTAATTTCACCGCTTTCATCATCGAAGAAAATCAGCGGGTTATCGGTGACAGAATTCAATTCGATATCCATCACCCAACGCGTGTAGGCAATTGCATCCCGCACCGCGCCATGCACCTGAGGGATACAGCGTAACGTATAAGCATCTTGCACATTACTGGGATCATAGTCGCGCGTGAATTGGCTGCCCGCCAAAAGTTTGCGCATATTGGCCGCACAATCCATCTGCCGCGGGAAAGGGCGCAATTGATGAATGCGTTCATCGAAAGCCAGCGGCGTGCCGTGCAAGGCTTCCATACTCAACGCGCCAGCGACATCGGCCACACCATATAAACACTCGGATTGATGGACAAGTAACGCCCCCAACGCGGTCATCACAGATGTGCCATTCGTCAGCGCCAGCCCCTCTTTGGCAGCCAACTCTACGGGTTGAAGTCCGGCGCGTTGCAAGGCATCTGCTCCAGGGAGAATTTCACCCTGATATTCGGCTTCGCCCATACCAATCATCACCAGCGCCATATGCGCCAACGGAGCCAGATCGCCACTGGCGCCCAGTGAACCCTTCTCAGGGATGCAGGGATGTACTCCTTCGTTGAGCATCGCTAATAATAGATTCAATGTCTCCAGGCGAATACCCGAATGTCCGCGTGTGAGGGTGTTGGCGCGAATCAACATAATGGCGCGGGTGGTGGGAATATCAAAGAGATTACCAGTCCCCACCGCATGACTCATCACAATATTGCGCTGCAATAACTCAACCTGATCGGGTGAAATAATTTTGTCTTTAAAGGCGCCAAATCCTGTAGTAATGCCGTAGGCAATTTCGCCGCGCACCAGTAGTTCTTGTACGGCGCGGGCGGCGCGCTCAACTTGTTGCTGTCCAGTTTTGCCAATAAGCACCTCAGGCTGCCCTGGCTCCCCAAAAGCTACCTGAATAACCTGTTTAATAGTCAGTAATTTTCCGTCAAGAATCATTGAAGTCCTTTTCATAATTATCGATTCACCCACCAGACACCCAGTAACATTACAACAAGCCCAAGCAGGCGTGTTGCATCCAGCGGACGCACCGTAGCCTGAAACCAGCCAAAATGGTCAATTAACGCTGCGAAAACAAATTGCGCTGCGACAATAAGCGTGAAACCACTGGCAACTCCAAGGCGAGGGACAACGTAACCAATCGTACCCACAATCACCAGCCCTAACACTCCGGCGCTGAAAGCATACCAGGGCACGGCGCGCAAATTCTCCAGTTTAACACCGCGCAATAGCACCACCAACACCATCAACGCGCCCCCGCTGGCATAAGTGATAAATACGCTAGTGCGCGTTCCCAGAGTTTGATCCATGATACCCATAAACTGGCCCTGTAAAGTAATTGCCAAACCCCCAACAACTGCCAGCACAATAAAATAAAACGTGCTCATAAACTAGCCTCCAGGGTCTTCAAAAGCACACACTTGAGCCAATACGTGAACATCGCCATTATAGCAAG
>JACNJM010000173.1 GCA_014382605.1 Anaerolineae bacterium | reverse complement strand
CCCATCCCGGAACGCAGTTCTTCTTCGGGCAATGTCGCTAAAACTTCGGGGTCAGCCAGCACCAGCCGTGGCGGGTGAAATGCGCCGATCAGGTTTTTGCCTTGCGGCAGGTCGGCCCCAGTTTTACCGCCCATGCTGGCATCTACCATCGACAGCAACGAGGTTGGCACAGCCACCCAGGGCACGCCGCGCAAAAAAGTCGCGGCGGCGAATCCGGCCAGATCGCCAACCACCCCGCCGCCCAATCCAATCACTGTGCTGCGGCGTTCGATTTTTGCGGATAAAAACCCGTCCCAGAGCTTGGATACCGTGTCCAGGGTTTTGTATGTTTCCCCAGCGGGGATGGTGATACCGCGGGCAGCGTACCCAGACTTCTGGAGGGAGTGCAGCGCCCGAGGCAGGTACAACGCCCCAACATTTTCATCCGTCACCACCGCAACCGGGCCATTCAGCCCGCGTGCCTGCATCAGCGCGCCGAGGTCATCCAAACCGCCGGGCTGGACGCGCACATCATAGCCTGGGGGCATGGCCTTGAGATGATAACGCCCCAGCAGTATCTGAAGCTCCCAGGCGGCATCAACAGGGCTTAGACGGGTTGTATCGAGTTGACGTTCAAACGAGGCATAATGTTCGCCGCGCCGCGCCAGCATGGCATCCAATTTTTGACGGGCATCCCCAGTCAATAACGGACGCGGCTCGTCATCGGCCTGCAGGCGCGCCACCAGTGCATCCGGCGCGGCGTGAAGCAGAATCACATCTCCGGCGCTTTCGGCCAGATGACGCGTTTCGGGCACGGTCAGCGCGCCGCCGCCGAGGGCGATCACCTGCTCATTGGATGTCAGAATCAGCTCCAAAGTTGTCCGCTCCCACTCTCGAAAACGCGCTTCGCCCTGGGATGCGAAAATCTCGGAGATCGGCATCCCGCTGCGGGCTTCGATTTCCACATCTAAATCAACAAAGGGCAGGCTCAAATTTTCGGCCAGCAGACCGCCAATGGTGCTTTTACCCGAACCGGAAGGGCCGTAGAGAAAAACCGTTGAAAGTTTCATTCAGGCCACCAAATCTGTGGGGTATTATCCACCGGAAGGTCTTCAAGCCGCGCTTGGCGTAGGGATTCGAAGCGCGCACTCATTTCGGCGAGCGAGTCACCACCCAGTTTTTCAAGCAGCGCATCGGCCAGTATGAAAGCCGTGACCGCCTCGATGATCGGCACGGCGCGCGGCACAGGGCAGAAATCGGAACGCTCATACTGTGTGGGGCGCGGCTGACCGTCGGCGAGATCGACAGTCTGCTGCGGAGTGAGGGTGGTAGCGATGGGCTTCATCGCCGCCCGAATGGTAAGCGGTTGCCCATTGCTAATGCCGCCCTCAATGCCCCCGGCGCGGTTGCTGGGGCGGATGAAGAAATTATTCCCCTCACCCCCTGCCCCTCTCCCAGTGGGAGAGGGGATAATAGCATCGTGCGCCTGCGTGCCGGGGAGACAGGCATTCTCAAAGGCCGGGCCAAATTCAATACCTTTGATGGCCTGCACACCCAGCACTGCCGCGCCCAAACGCGCTTCGAGCTTGCGATCCCAATGAACGTGTGAACCCAGGCCGGGCGGCAGGTTGAGCGCCACAACTTCAATCACCCCGCCGAGAGTATCGCGCTGTTGCATAATTTCGCGGATGCGGGCGCGCATGGCTTCAGAAGCAGCAGGATCAGGGCAACGCACAGCGCTGGCTTCAGCCTGGGCGACGCGGTTTTCGAACGGGATTTTCTCAATATCGGCTTGCACTTCGCCAATCGAGCGCACATAGCCAATGATCTGCACGCCGAATTCAGCCAATAACTGCTTGCACACCGCGCCAACGGCCACGCGGGCAGCCGTCTCGCGGGCTGAGGCGCGCTCCAATGATGGACGCAGGTCGCGGTAGCCATATTTGATCGCCGCGGTCAGGTCGGCGTGCCCAGGACGCGGCGCGGTAAACGGATCGATGGCCTGACCCAACCATTTCTCATGATTCAAATTGGCTATACGCATCGCAAGCGGCGCGCCGATGGTTTCGCCCGCCATCACACCGCTGAGAATTTGCGCCTGGTCGCGCTCCATTTTCATACGCGGCCCGGCCCCATAACCTTGCTGGCGGCGCAAAAGTTCGTGATTAATGGCATCTACATCCAGGCGCAGACCAGCGGGCAGCCCTTCGAGAATAGCAGTTAATTCGGGACCGTGGGATTCGCCAGCGGTCAAAAATCGCAATCGCGTTGTAAACATGGCCTTCCTTTGGGTTAAAGGTTGCAGGCTTAAAGTTAAAAGTTCTACAATCAACTCCTAACTTTCTAACCTTCAATATAAAACTTTCAACCGATTTGAAATACGGTTCATCGCCGTTTCTATTACATCAACTGGTCGCACCAACGATAAGCGAAAATAGCCTTCGCCACGCGGGCCGAAGATGATCCCCGGTGTCAGGCTGACATGGGCAGTATTTAAAATATGCAAGGCAAAATCCATCGAGCGCCAGCCAGCCGGGATCGGGCACCAAATATACAATGAAGCTTTCGAACTATGCGGTAGCAATCCCATCCCCCGCAGGGCGGTCATGGCCGCATCGCGGCGATCCTGATAAACGGCGTTGCGCGTCACAAGCCAGCCCTGATCCCCCGTCAGCGCAGCGACGGCCCCATCCTGAACGGGTAAAAAATGGCCGCTATCGGCATGGGTTTTCAACTTGAGCAGCGCGGTAATCGCTTCTGCATTGCCCGCGGCGATGCCCAGCCGCCAGCCAGCCATATTATGCGATTTCGAAAGTGTGTTGAGTTCCACAGCCACATCTGCTGCGCCGGGCACTTCTAAAATGCTGGGAGCGCGCCAGCCATCGAAAGTCACCTGAGTATAGGCCGCGTCGTGAACCAACAAAATCCCATAACTGCGGGCAAACTCCACGGCGCGGGCGAAAAACTCCAAATCGGCGACGGCGGCGGTGGGGTTGTTAGGATAGTTCAGCCACATCAATCTGGCGCGGCGGGCGGTCTCTATTGGGATCGCGTCCAGGTCAGGGAGGAAGCCGTTCTCCGGGAGCAGTGGAAAGCTGACCGGCTCAGCCCCTGCGAAACGAGCGCCCTGAGCGTAGGTCTGATAGCCGGGATCAGGAATCAAAACTACATCTTTCGGATTGAGAATCGCCAGCGAAAGATGGAAGACACCCTCTTTCGACCCCAGGAGGGGCAGCAGATCCTCAGGGTCTAGTTTTACTCCATGCTGATTCTGGTAAAGCTGCGCCCACGCCCGGCGGATTTCCGACGATCCGCTGAGGGGTTGATAGCCATGACTGGTCGAATCACGCGCCGAGCAAGTCAGCGCCTCCACAATATGCACGGCAGGCGGTAAATCTGGCGAGCCAATATCCAGGCGGATGACATCATACCCGGCGGCGCGCAATGCGGCCACGCGGGCGCTGAGGGTGGCGAAATAATTGGGGGAGAGTTTATCAGTCGGTTTCGTCATAGCATCATTTCGTTGGCGCGTCTAAGGCTTTTCGCATCACAGTACGAGGGGCTTCAAGGTCCGTCCAACGCTCAAAAGCCAGGGCAGCCTGCTCAATCAGCATCCCCAACCCGGTGACAGCTTTCAGCCCGGCAATACGCGCTTGCCTGACCAACAGGGTTTCGCGAGGATTATAAACCAGGTCATAGACAGCGGCGTTTTCTGGAAAGGGAATCTCCACAGGCCAGGGCGAAGCATGGGGGTTGGGCGACATGCCGAGGGGGGTGGTGTTTACGAGTAATGCAGAATGATGAATGCTGAATGCTGAATGAGGGGCGGTTAATGATTCGCGTGTCAGACTGGACACGGACAATTGATTACTGAACTCTGAAAACTGTTCACAGAGTTCTTCCGCCTGCTCAACTCGGCGGGCGGCGATGGTGACGCGGCAACCCTGCGTAAGCAGAGCATAAACAACGGCGCGTGCCGAGCCGCCAGCGCCCAGGATTAATGCGTCGAGAGGTCGCGACATCGGAACATTCAGGCATCGGACGATGTCATCCCAAAAACCGGGCGCGTCGGTGTTATCGCCAATCAGTTGATCGCCCTGGCGAAATATCGTGTTCACCGCGCCAATGGCTTGCGCCGCGGGCGTAAGGGCATCGAGATACTGTATCACATTCTGCTTGTGCGGGATGGTCACGTTAAGGCCGTGGAGTTGGCCTGTGCGCATTTCTAGTAATAAGTGCTCAATTGTGTACATGCCTTCACTCATTACTTCCATCTCTCTGAGGGAGAGGGGCTGGGGGTGAGGGCCAGCCGGATACAGGCGATACTCCCCTTCCAGGCCGAGGGCGCGCAAGGCAGCGTTATGAATGCGCGGCGAAAGACTGTGACCGAGGGGGTAGCCGATCAAGCCTAAATTGAAAGTTAAAGGTTGAAGGTTTTTTGAAGAAGTCATAAATCTGGTGGTCAGGCCGTCGTTTTTTTGCGGTCGGGACCCAATTGTCCCAACACATCAAAAAAATTTGGGAAGGTCTTCGCCACGCAGGCAGGGTCTTCAATTTCTATGCCAGGAACGCATAGGCCAACGATAGCAAAGGCCATCGCCATGCGGTGATCCTTATAGGTCTGGATACGCGCCGGGCGAACAGCGTTACACGGATAAATCGTCATGCCGTCGGGATGCTCATCCACGCGCACACCCAGGCGGGATAATTCAGAACAGGTCGCCGCAATACGATCCGTTTCCTTGTGGCGGGCGGAAGCAATGCCGCGGATCGTGGTCGGCGTTTCGGCGAAAGGGGCAATCGCGGCCAGAGTTTGCGCTGTATCGGGGATGTCGGCCATATCTACATCCGCGCCACGCAGGCGCGCCGGGCCAGTAACGCGGATCGCAGCGGGGGATTCTGCCACAATGCAGCCCATCTCAGCGAGCACATCCAGAAAGGCGATATCGCCCTGCCGCGCCTGCCGGGAAAGATGTTCCACTTCCACCCAACCGCCGCAAATCGCTGGGGCCGCAAAAAAATAAGAGGCCGCGGAGGCATCGCTCTCGATGGCACAGCGCCCCGGAGTTTTGTACTGACCCTGGGGAACGCGAAACCGCTCATAGTCCACGCGTTGAACGTCCACACCAAAATCAGCCATCACGCCCAGGGTCAGATCAATGTAGGGGCGCGAGAACAGCGGTCCTACAACTTCGATCTCAACCGAAGTTTGAGCATAAGGCGCGGTCATCAGCAAGCCGCTCAGATATTGGCTGCTAGTATCGCCGCGGATGGCAGTTTTTCCACCGGGGAGACCATTGGCGTGTATCGTCACAGGCGGGCAGCCTGTTGGGGCTTCGATGCGCGCGCCCAATTTATTCAAGGCAACCACCAAGTCGCCGATGGGACGTTGGCGCATGCGCGGCTCGCCGTCGAGGGTGAATTGACCGCGGCCGAGGGTGAGCATGGCGGTGAGGAAACGAGCAGCCGTGCCAGCGTTGCCGATGAACAAATCAGCGCGTCCGACGGGGATGTCGCCCCCCAAACCGTTGACGGAAATGATACGCTGCGACTCGTCAAGCTGGACATCAAAACCTAGCTCGGTGAGGGCAGCCACGAAGTAGCGTGAGTCATCCGAAATAAGCGCGTTTTCGAGAACAGTCTGCCCGGAGGCCAACGCGGCGACAAGCAAAGCGCGGTTAGTGTGACTCTTTGAACCGGGAACACGCACGCGGGCGGCAAGGGGGTGAGGGATGGGGGTGATTGGCAAGGTCATGATGGTTAGCAGGTTTACAAGTTACAGGTTGAAGGTTGATAATCAATCCGGGAACAGCGTTTTTCGGGCATCACGGGCGCGGGCGAGTTGTTCGCGCAAGGTGCGCTCATCGGTGGCGGTAAGGGTGGTTTCGAGTTCGGTGAGGCCCAAACGAAAATTTTGCAGAGCGGTGAGGAGCGGAACGCGGTTGGTAAGCAGGATATCAAGCATCATATCCACGTCGCTGGCAGCCAGACGGGTAGCGCTGCGAAATCCACTGCTGGCTAGGGGAGCAGCTTCTGTGGGGGTGCTGGCCGCCAATGCCGCCGAAAGCAGGTAAGGCAGATGGCTGGTCGCGGCCACCCAATTATCGTGGGTTTGTGCATTCAGCCACAACGGACGGGAACCGATGAGAGTAGCCAATTGATTGGCTGTCTCTCGCAGGGTGAGCGTGGTACGCTCAGTGGGCGTCAGGGCGAATGTGGCATTCTTGAAAAGTTTTGCTTCGGCGTGAGGCAAGCCGGAGGTTTCTTTGCCGCACATCGGATGCCCACCCAGGGCAGAAAAACGCTCTGGCAGGCGATTCATCGCGGCAACAATTTCGGCTTTGGTGGAACTGAGATCGATGACTGCGCTGGAGGCCGGGCAAAGTAGCGGGAGCTGGGCCAGCAGTTGCAAGTTCACCCGCACCGGCGCGGCCAGGACAATAAGGTCCGCCTGAGGGAGAATTTTAGCCGGATCAGCGGAGGCCTTATTAACAAGCCTGCGCTCCAGGGCGTAGCGCCGGGTTTCGGGATCAGGATCCACCGCGAGCAAAGCGCCGACATGCAATCGCAGCGCCAGCGCCAGCGATCCGCCCATCAGCCCCAAGCCAACAATGGCAATAGTTTTATTAGCAAAAATTCCGTCTTCACCCATAATGTACGCTCATTAGACAGAGTCGATATTTCGGCAAACTCAATTTGCATCACAATGTTATTTTTTTAACGCCAATCGTTGCGGAAATATCGGAGGTCTCAGTTAGCTCACCTGAGGGGCAAGCGTTTTGCCGAGAATTCCGGCAATACCAGCAACCTGCTTTACCATCTCGGCAAAACGCTCAGGCTTGAGTGATTGCCCGCCATCGGAGACGGCATTATCCGGATCGGGGTGGACTTCGATAATCAAACCATCGGCTCCGGCGGCGATACCGGCGCGGGCGATGGCGGTGACATATTCCCAATGTCCGGTTCCGTGGCTGGGGTCGAGGATAACGGGGAGATGCGTCTGCGCTTTGAGTACGGGAATAGCGTTGATGTCGGTAGTGTTGCGGGTGGCTGTCTCAAATGTGCGGATACCGCGCTCGCACAGAACGACACGACGATTACCCTTTGAGAGAATGTACTCAGCGGCCATCAACAACTCTTCAATGGTTGCGCTGAGACCGCGCTTAAGCAACACGGGGCGGTCGCCGAGTCCAACAGATTTGAGCAGAGCATAATTTTGCATATTGCGCGCCCCAATCTGGAGCATGTCGGCATATCGAGAAACCAACAAAACCTGCTCCGGGGCCATAACTTCGGTGACAATGGGCAAACCGGTTTGCTCACGCGCTTCGGCGAGTAATTTCAGACCTTCTTCGCCCATGCCCTGGAAGGAATAGGGCGAGGTGCGCGGTTTAAAAGCGCCACCGCGCAGAGCATGCGCTCCGGCCTCCTTAATAGCGTGGGCAATTTCCAGAATTTGTGCGCGACTCTCCACTGAGCATGGTCCGGCGATAATCACGATTTGACCCGGCTCGACAGAGATGCCGTTGAGTGGAAAAGCTGAATCTTGAGGACTGAATTCGCGCGAGGCCAGCTTGAAAGGGCGCGAGATCGGCACCACGCGGTCAACGCCATCCATAACAACGAACTGGTCACGGTTGACAATACGGCCATCTCCTACGGCTCCGATGATGGTGCGTTCCTTGCCTTGAGAAAGGTGAGCGTTGAGACCCTGAGCTTCGATGCGAGAAACCACCGATTTAATTTCGGATTGGCTGGCACCAGCACGCATAATGATGAGCATAGATTAGTCTCCTTAGTTAAAAATTTGGTTCAATCCAGAAAATCGACTTTCGTTCATCCAAGGTACATTCAAATTGAACCAATTTCGTTATTGTATGGGAGCGAGTTTTTTACCCACGGCTTCGGCAATCGCTTTGACTTGCAAGACCATCTCAGCAAATCGCTCGGGTTTGAGCGACTGCCCGCCATCAGAGAGAGCGTTATCGGGGTCGGGGTGGACTTCAATCATCAGGCCATCAGCTCCGGCGGCAATACCGGCACGGGCAATCGCCGTGACGTACTCCCAATGCCCGGTACCGTGACTGGGGTCAAGGATCACCGGGAGATGGGTTTGCGATTTAATCACGGGGATGGCATTAATATCGGTGGTATTGCGCGTGGCGGTTTCAAAAGTGCGGATGCCGCGCTCACACAGTACCACGCGGCGGTTGCCCTTGGAGAGCACATATTCCGCGGCCATGAGCAATTCATCAATTGTGGAGGACAAGCCGCGTTTGATCAGGACAGAACGCTCACACTCGCCAACAGCTTTGAGCAATGAGTAATTCTGCATATTACGCGCCCCGATCTGGAGCATGTCGGCATATTTGGCAATCAACGGGATTTGCTCGGGGGTCATAACTTCGGTAACGATGGGCAGGCCGGTCTGTTCACGCGCTTCGGCGAGCAGTTCGAGACCTTCTTCGCCCATCCCCTGAAAAGAATAGGGCGAGGTGCGCGGTTTGAAAGCGCCGCCGCGCAAGGCGTGCGCCCCGGCTTCTTTAACAGCATGGGCAGCTTCAAGAATTTGGGAACGACTCTCCACCGAACACGGCCCGGCGATGATGACGACATGTCCGGGGTCAATCGAAACGCCGTTGAGCGGAAAGGCGGAATCTTGCGGGCTGAATTCGCGCGAGGCCAGCTTGAATGGCCGCGAGATGGGGACAACACGATCTACGCCATCCATGAGAATGAATTGATCGCGGTTGACTGGACGACCATCGCCAACCGCGCCGATGACGGTGTGCTCTTCACCGTAAATGGGGTGGGCAGCCAGGCCCTGCGATTCGATACGAGCAATGACGGCCTGGGTTTCTACTTTTCTGGCTCCGGGACGCATGATAATTAGCATAATTTCTCTCCTTTGAATAAAATTACAGAGACACCGAGTTATCTGAGAATTTCTGAGGTAAGCGTTCAGCGGTAGGCAGAGATTGGTTCAATTTCGCCAATATGGGACGTTTACAAGGGAAAAACAGCGCCTTTTTCGCAAAACGGGGAAGCTTCTGAGAGAAATTTGAACCAATCTGGCTTCGTTTAAGGGAAAGCCTGAACGCTTACTTTCTGTGTTCTTCGTGTCTCCGTGGTGAATACGTTCTAGTCTATTAAATCCGGGCGGAGTTGGGCGGCCTCGCGCAGGTAGAGATGGCGAATCTCGTTCTGCGGCAGGTCAGTATTCCAGTGAATCAGCACGCGCACGCAGCGCGGCAGGCTCCCAGGGACGGGGATCTCCTGAGCGCACATCAGGGGGGCATCTGTCCATCCGAGCTGGCGAGCGGCTTTGGCGGGGAAAACGGAACGGAGATCGGCTGTGAGGGTGAACCAAACACTGGCGATGTCGCTCACGCTCAGAGCCGGGTTTGACACTCCGATCTTTTCAAGCAGTTCTTGTGTTGCAGCAAGAATCGCTTCGGGATGGTCTTCATTCACGGTAATTGCGCCGCGTATTCCTCGTACAGGCATACTTTCCTCCAGAAAGCAAAAACGCGAGGCCGTTGGCCTCGCGTCTCAGATCGTTGTGCTTATCTTCTATCCGCTTAAGCGCCACCAACGGCAACCGTAGGGGTGTTACCGTAATAAAAATAAAAGGCGAAAAAGCGAATGGTTTTGTGGTTCATATAAAGCGGGATTGTACTGGAGAGTGCGCGATGAGTCAAGCAATCTGCGCGGCATTTCTTGTATCGTCATTCAAGATGCGGTATATTTGGCAATCACTTGAAAGGCAGCCTTTATGACATCACAAATTCTCAGCAAACCCGCAACCAAAGAAGCTCCGTTCGAAACCGAAAATGTACTCACAATTGTTGGCGGACACTTTGTTCATGATACTTATTCGGCATTTTTGCCAATGTTATTGGTTGAATTGCAGGAAAAGCTTTCACTCTCGCTGACGATGGTCGGATTTTTGACCATGCTTTCACAACTCCCCGCGATACTCAACCCCTTAATCGGTTATCTGGCAGACAAGATCAGTGTACGTTATTTTATTATTTTTGCCCCAGCGGTCACCGCGACGATGATTAGTCTTTTGGGAAATGCGCCTAACCAGACAGCGACTATTGTGCTACTGGTCATGATGGGAATCAGTTCGGCGGCGTTTCATGCCCCAGCCCCGGCAATGATTGCCCGTATTTCTGGCAAAAATGTGGGCCGCGGTATGAGTTGGTTTATGGCGGGCGGCGAATTAGGCCGTACGATTGGCCCGTTGATTGTGGTTGCGGGCATTGGCATCTGGGGCTTTGATGGCATTTATCGGCTACTGATTATCGGATGGGCAGCCTCATTGCTTTTGCTATGGCGCTTCCGCACGGTTTCCAGTAAATCGGAGCAGAAAAAACCGGGCAATTTTTTCGATACATTGCCACAATATATGGCTTTCTTTCTGCCGATGTTTTTTATTGTAGTGCCGCGCGCATTTTTAGCCACCAGTATCACGCGGTTTATGCCCATCTTTATGAGAGGCGAAGGAGCCAGTCTGGTATTTGCAGGCATTTCGTTGTCGGTGCTTGAGGGCGCCGGTGTCGTCGGCGCGTTGATCAGCGGAAGCGTCAGCGACCGGGTGGGACGCAAACCAACTTTGATTATCGCTATGGTTTGTGCAACGGTAACCACTGGTCTGTTTTTGCTGGCACAGGGCTGGCTGCTTATTCCGGCGTTGATCCTGCTCGGATTTTTCAGCCTGTCCACTCAGCCAGTGCTGCTGGCTTTGGTACAAGACCATCACCCGGAAAGCCGCGCCACAGCCAATGGGCTATTCATGTTCATCAGCTTTTTGGGTATGTCGCTTTCATCGCTGCTGGTGGGTATGGCCGGTGATGCCTGGGGATTGCGAACAACCTTTCTAATCGGCGCGTTGATTGCATTGGTCACGATTCCGGCAATTCTGGCGCTGCCCAAAGAACCACAGACGGCCTAAATGCACCCGCCTCGCGAAGAGTCGCACAGAAAAATAGAGAAAAACCTTTGATTCAACAATCTTCCTTAAATCCCGTTTCGCTTCGGAAAATCTTCATCATCTGGCTGCCGCTGGCGGGCAGTTGGGCGCTAATGGCGCTGGAACTCCCCGCGCTGAGCGCCATTGTAGCCCGTCTGGCCGAACCCGAAATCAACCTGGCAGCCTATGGCGGTGTTGTATTTCCGCTTTCCCTGATCATCGAAGCGCCTATCATCATGCTCTTAGCCGCTTCAACCGCGCTGAGCAAAGATTGGGCTTCGTATCGCAAGCTGAATACCTTTATGATGATCACCAGCGCGATCCTGACCGCGCTGCATGTGGCCGTCGCTTTCACGCCGTTGTATTATTTCGTCGTCGAAAAGCTGATCGGCGCGCCTGCCGAGATCATCGAGCCGGCGCGCATTGGTTTGAAAATCATGACCCCGTGGACATGGTCGATTGCCTATCGGCGTTTCAACCAGGGGTTGATGATCCGCTTCGGGCAAAGCTGGGCCGTAACTGTGGGCACCTTCATCCGCTTGAGCGCGGATATTACTGTGTTGCTCATCGGCTATTCGATGAAGACCCTCCCCGGGATCGTCGTGGCAACCTCCGCAGTCGCGGCGGGTGTAGTCAGTGAAGCCATCTTCGCCGGGCTGGCTGCTATCCGGGTCAAGCGCGGTAAATTGCGCACCGCTCCGGCGCTGAGTCCTCCGCTCACGTATCGCGTCTTTTTTAAATTCTACATCCCCCTGGCAATGACATCCCTGCTCAGTTTGCTGATTCAACCCCTGGGTAGCGCGGCGCTCAGCCGTATGCCTCAGGCGCTCGAATCGCTCGCGGTTTGGCCGGTCGTCATCGGGCTGAGTTTTCTCTTCCGCAGCATGGGGATGGGCTATAACGAAGTCGTAGTCTCCATGCTGGATCAGCCCGGAGCCGCCAAAGCGCTCCGCCGCTTCACCGTTTTACTGGTTGGATTCCTGACGGTTTTGCAATTGGGGTTGGTGGCCACCCCCCTGGCCCCGATCTGGTTCCGGCGTATTTCCGCGCTATCACCGGAACTGGCTACATTTGCACATACCGGAATGTGGCTGGCGCTGCTTTTACCCGCGTTGACCGCGTTGCAGAGCTGGTATCAGGGCACCATTCTCAATAGCAAAAAGACCCGCGCCATCCCCGAAGCTGTACTAATTTTTCTGGTGACGATCGGCGTATTATTAGGTTTGGGCATTGCCTGGGGCGAGATGCCCGGCCTGTACGTGGGGTTGATCGCCTTCACGTTGGGGATGGGTGTGCAAACATTGTGGTTGTGGGTTCGCAGCCGCCCCGTGATGCGAGGCTTTTCAAGCGAATAATGCTTTCGTCGCGCAGAAAAAATACCAAGAAAAAAGGAGAAATGATCCCAATGGAATATCGCAAACTTGGACATACTGGATTGAAGGTTTCTGAATTGTGCCTGGGAACAATGCAATTCGGCTGGACTGCCGATGAGGCCCTGGCCTATGAGATTTTAAATGCCGCCTTTGCCGCTGGCGTAAATTTTATTGATACAGCCGATATTTACTCGCGCTGGGTAGATGGCAACCCCGGTGGTGTGGCCGAAGAGATCATTGGCCGCTGGATGAAGAAGTTTAACATTCCGCGCGATCAAGTAGTAATTGCCACAAAAGTACGCGGCCCAATGGGCGATGGCCCTAACGATCAAGGACTTTCCCGTTATCACATCCTGAACGCGGTTGAAGATTCGTTACGTCGTCTGGATTGCGATTATATTGATCTCTACCAAACTCATTGGTACGACGAAGAAACCCCCATTGAAGAAACCCTGCTGGCACTGGATGATCTCGTCCGCCAAGGCAAAGTGCGCTATCTTGGCGCGTCAAACTATTCGGCCTGGCGGCTAATGCAAGCGCTATGGGCTGCTGATACGCTAAAAACACCGCGCTACGACTCGCTGCAACCCCATTATAATCTCGGCCATCGGGCAGAATTTGAGCGCGAACTCGCCCAGGTGTGTCAAACCTACGGCATCGGAGTCATTCCCTATAGTCCGCTGGGCGGGGGGTTTCTCACCGGTAAATACCGCCCCGACCAGCCCATCCCTGAAAGCGTGCGCGCCGATAGCGCCAAGCGACGCTACTTTACGCCGCGCGGTTGGAATACACTTGAAGTAACTGAAAATATTGCCAAACGGCACAACGCGTCAATCTCACAGATTGCCCTGGCCTGGCTGCTTGCCAATCCCGTGATCACAAGCCCCATTATTGGCCCGCGTAATCTCACACAATTGGAAGATAATTTTGGTAGTATCAATATCAAACTTAGCCTGGAAGATAAAAAGCTACTGGATGAAACTAGCATGTGGGAAAAATGAG
>JACNJM010000110.1:8673-13358 GCA_014382605.1 Anaerolineae bacterium | reverse complement strand
CAGATGACCCGCAGCATGGCCCTCGATCACGCCCATGAGCATATCCGCGTTAACGCGGTTTGCCCCGGCGATACAATTGTCGAACGTTGGCTGGAAGATGGCTATTTCCGTGGCAGCTCACCGGTGACGGAAAGCGAAATTCAGCAAGACAGTAACCAATTGCCCATGCGAAGAGCCGCCCGCGCTCAGGAAATTGCCCAGGCGGTGCTATTTTTAGCCAGTGAGATGTCATCCTATATCACTGGCGTAGCCCTACCCGTCGATGGCGGCAACACGGCACAATGATTGTATTGCAGATTGAAGGTTAGACTTTCAACCGAAAATTATGAAAATTTGTCGAATCAATACCCAAACTCAAGAATACAGCTTTGAATCCGTCCCTGAAGCCTGGCAACATCTCGGCGGGCGCGGGTTGTTGGCGCGTATACTGGTCGATGAAGTTGATGCGACCTGTGAACCCCTCGGCCCGCGTAACAAACTCATCTTTGCTCCCGGTTTATTGGTGGGGCATATGCTCTCATCACTGGATCGCATCTCGATTGGCGGCAAAAGCCCGCTTACCGGCGGCATCAAAGAGGCCAACGCCGGAGGACGCACGGGGCTGCAACTTGCCCAACTCGGAATCCACGCCCTGATTCTCGAAGACCAGCCCCAGAGCGAAGGTTGGTGGACGATTCACCTTTCTAAGGCAGGCGTCCGCTTTGAAGATGCCTCCCACCTGTTTGGCCTGGGCGTTTTTGAATCCGCCACACAACTGGCCCAGGAATTTGGTACAGAGGCGGCCATTGCCCTGATCGGCCCCGGCGGCGAGATGGGGCTGGCCTCCGCAGGCATTCAAAACAACGATAAAGACGGCCTGCCCGCGCGCATTGCGGCGCGCGGCGGCCTGGGGGCGGTAATGGGATCGAAACACATCAAAGCGATTGTGATTGATGCCGCCGATGGCGAGAAGCCGCCCATCGCCGATTTGCCTGCTTTCCGCGCCGCCCAAAAAACTTATAGCAAAGCCCTCACCAGCCATCCGCAGGTAAAAACCTACGCCGACTATGGCACTGCCGCCATGACCAATATGACCAACCATTTTGGCGCGCTGCCTACGCGTAACTTCTCCAGCGGTGAATTTGAGGCCGCCGAAAAGATCAGCGGCGAGTATATGCGCGACCTGCTGATGGCGCGTGGCGGTGAGAGCGAAACAACCCACGCCTGTATGGCGGGCTGCGCCATCCGCTGCTCGAATAATTACGGCGGCGCAGATGGTAAATCGCTGGTTTCGCCGCTTGAATACGAAACGATTGGCCTGATGGGTTCCAATCTGGGCATCGACAATCTCGATACCGTCGCGCAGATGAATTGGGCAGTCAATGATTTGGGCCTGGATTCGATTGAAGTGGGCGCCGCGTTGGGTGTAGCGGCTGACGCCGGTCTGCTTGAATGGGGGGATGGCGCACGCGCTCTGGAGTTGATCGCTGAAATTCGGGCGGGTACTCCCCTCGGGCGGATTCTGGGCAGCGGGGCCACCACTACCGGGCGCGTTCTCGGCGTGGAGCGGGTTCCAGCCGCCAAAGGGCAGGCCATCTCGGCCTATGATCCGCGTGCTATCAAAGGCACCGGTGTGACGTATGCTACTTCGCCGCAAGGCGCAGACCACACTGCCGGGTTGACGATCCGCGCTCAGGTGGATCACACCAAACCCGAAGGGCAGGCGGCCCTCTCGCGCGGCGCTCAGATCAATATGGCCGGGTACGATACCCTGGGAGCCTGTATTTTCGCCGGGTTCGGCTTTGCTGCTGCACCCCCGGAGACGATTGCCTCCCTGCTCAACGCCCGTTATGGATGGGAGGTTGGCAATGATATTTTGCAAGTGTTGGGCCGCGAGACGCTGGAATTGGAGCGGGAGTTCAACCGCCGCGCCGGATTCACTGCCGCCCACGATCGTCTACCCGAATGGCTGTCACGCGAAGCCCTGCCGCCGACTGGCGCAGTTTTTGATGTAAGCGAAGATGATTTAGATAGCGTATTTAATTGGTAAGCAACCCCAAGTGAGCATACTCACTTATCATGATTTCATTGGAGATACCCCCTATGACACTGCAAGGCCCTAAAACCCATGAGTTGTTCGAGAAAGCACTGCAACATATTCCTTATGGCGTGAACTCAAATTTCCGCTATTGGGGTGATGACGACACCCTGATTATCAAGCGGGGTGAAGGCGCTTATATCTGGGATATGGATGACAAAAAATATATTGACTATCGTCTGGCATTTGGCCCGATTATTTTAGGCCATGCAGACCCTAGAGTGACAAAGCGCGTGCAGGAGGCCATTGAAGGCGGCAACCTGTTCGCCTGGACAACGCCGCTGGAAATCAGCGTGGCTGAACGCATCAAGCGTCTCACGGGTGTGGAAAAAGTTCGCCTGACAAATACCGGCACCGAAGCCACCTTCCATGCGCTGCGAATTGCCCGCGCATACACCGGGCGCGAAAAATTCATCAAGTTTGAAGGCCAGTACCACGGCATGATTGATTATTTCATGTTTGGCACGGCCTCCTCTAACGAGGAGCAATTAGGCTCGCGCGATGATCTTCGCTCTGCGCCGATGAGCCTGGGTATTCCCAAGGCAATTGGTGATTACGTACTCAATCTACCCTACAACGATCTGGAACGCCTGGAAGAAACTCTGGCAAAATATGGCGAGGAAATCGCCGCTATCTTTCTTGAGCCAATTATGGGCAACGCCGCTGGCATTATGCCCAAGCCTGAATTTCTAAAAGGGATGCGGGCGCTGTGCGATCAGTATGGCGTTGTGCTGGTTTTCGACGAGGTCAAAACCGGTTTCCGCATTGCCAACGGTGGGGCGCAGGAATATTTCGGCATTAAAGCCGATCTGGCGACCTATGCCAAATCGTTGGGCAATGGTTTCCCGGTTGCGGCTATCGGCGGCAAAGAAGAAGTCATGATGACGATTAACCCCGGAACAACAGCCCACGGCGGCACTTACTCTGGCAATGTGGCCGGTGTTGCAGCTGCAGATGCCACGTTAGAAATTCTCGAAAATGAGCCGATTATCGCAGGTATCAACGCCCGTGGAACCACCCTGATGGAAGGTCTTGACGAAATTCTCACCGAACAGGACATTCCGCATGTGATCACTGGCGTACCCTCCATGCTGGGGATTCTCCTCGGCACGGATCAAGAGCCGCGAGAATTCCGCGACTACATCAAGGGCGACGCGGAACTCTACGACAAGATTTCGATGCGGTTGGTTGCAAACGGCGTGCAGCCCGATGCCGATGGGCGCGAACCTTGGTTCCTGTGCGCCGCACTGAGTGAGGCCGATATCGCCGAGACGTTGAATAAGTTTAACGACGCGGTTAAAGCAGCAAAATAACCTACCAACGTTTTAACGTTGACATGTCCCCTGTTTTGGAGGTGTATTATGCCAAATGGATATACCGGAAAAATCTTGCACGTTTATCTGGGTGAAAAGCGTGTCGAAATAGAATCTCCCCCGGAAGCGTTTTACCGTAAATATATGGGCGGCAGCGCAATGGGCATGCACTATCTCTTCAAGCATACTCCGGTAAATGCCGACCCTCTTGGGCCGGAGAATACGCTGGTGTTTTCAACGGGTGTTGTTACCGGTGCGCCGGTTTCGGGCCAGAGCCGATTGACCGCCACAGCCAAATCGCCGCTGACGGATGGTGTGGGCGACTCGCAGTCGGGGGGGTTCTTCCCCGCCGAATTGAAATTCGCCGGGTTCGACGCTCTCGTTATCCACGGGCAGGCCTCGGAGGCAGTCTACCTCTCGATTAAGGACGGCCAGCCCCAATTCCATCCCGCTGCCCATCTCATGGGCAAAGATACCGCCGAGGTGGATGATCTGATTAAGGCAGAATTAGATGATAAACGTTATCAGGTTTTGCAAACTGGCCTGGCTGGGGAAAACGGGGTGCGTTTTGCAGCATTGATAACGATGGCCAATCGTGCTCACGGACGAAACGGCATGGGCGCGGTGATGGCTGCCAAAAACCTGAAAGCGATTGCGGTGCGCGGCAGTAGTAAGCGTCTGCCGGTGGCGGATTCCAAGGGGCTCAATCAGATTGCTCGCTGGGCTTCACAGAATTTCCCTGATTCGGATATTTTTGGTATGGGAGTGCATGGTACAGCCGAGGTATTGGGTTACCAGAACGAAGCCGGTGGCTTGCCGACACGCAACTGGGAAAGCGGTGCTTTTGATGGCTGGGAGGCGATTGACGGCCCAACAATGACCGAGCGCATTTTGAAGGAGCGTGATACTTGCTATGCCTGCACTGTGCGCTGTAAACGCGTGGTCGAAGTATTGGAAGGTCCGTTCCAGTCTGAGGCGCGCTATGGCGGCCCGGAGTATGAAACGCTTTCAACCTTTGGCTCGTACTGCGGCATCGACAATCTCGAAGCAATTGCAACCGCCAATCAGTTGTGCAACCAGTATGGTATGGATACGATTTCATGCGGAGCGACGATTGCCTGGGCGATGGATTGCTTCGAGCAGGGCTTGCTGACGGCTGCGGATACCGGCGGCATTGAATTGCGCTACGGTGACGCGGCGGCGATGGTCAAGATGGTGGCGATGATTGCCCGGCGGGAAGGTTTTGGCGATGTATTGGCCGAAGGTTCGGCGCGGGCGGCTGAGAAGTTGGGCGT
>JACNJM010000110.1:0-7996 GCA_014382605.1 Anaerolineae bacterium | reverse complement strand
GTTGAATAGCCTTACCAATTAGGGAACAAGGCAAAATGAAGAACGGTATTTCTAAAACTGCGTGATACAAACTAGAATAAAACCGCTGAGTTCGCTGAGTTCGCAGAGAAAATTTATAAACTCCGCGTTCTCAGCGTACCCTGCGGTTCAAGATAAATTCAATAGGAGAACAAAAAAATGCGTATCGTAGTCTTAGGCGGCGCCGGTAAAATGGGCTGCATCGCTGTGCAAGACCTGGCGGGGGATGACCGCGTTGACGAAGTTGTCATCGCCGACTTCAATCTCGAAAACGCCAATATTGTGGCAGACTATATCAACAGCCCCAAGATCAGCGTACAGTTTGTGGATGTTAATGACCATGCCGGGTTGGTGAAGGTGCTTCAGGGCGCGAATGCCTGCCTGAATGCCACCGTTTATTACACAAACTTGCAAATTATGGAAGCCTGTCTTGAAGCCGGGACGCATTACACCGATATGGGCGGGCTGTTCCACACCACTTTAAAACAGCTTAAACTCAGCGAGCGTTTTGCCGAGAAGGGTCTCAGCGCCGTATTGGGTATGGGTTCTGCCCCGGGCATACCCAATATTCAATCGCGTTATGCTGCCGACCGCCTGGATACCATTGAATACATCCGCATTTACGATGGCATCAAACCGCCCGCGCCGGATGATGTGCGTTTCACGTATGCTGTGCCAACCATCATCGATGAGCTAACCCTTTCCCCGATGGTTTATCGGGATGGCGAGTTTGTAGCCGAAAAACCGCTCACCGGTTTTGAAGACTACTGGTTCGCCGCTCCTGTGGGTTTGTTGCCGATGCACTACTCGCTCCACTCCGAGGTCGCTACGATTCCGATCACCTTCAAGGATAAAGGGGTTAAGGAATGTTTCTTTAAGATCAACTACTGGGGGATGGCAAAAGAAACTGTCGATAAAGTTAATGTGCTGGCCGAATTTGGTTTTGCCAAGAGCGATCCTGTGGAAGTTGGCGATGTAAAAGTTACGCCGCGCGAGTTTACAGTTGCCATGATGGGCAACTATGTCCCGCCGATTGTCGATTTCCTGGCCCCGCCCAAAAATCAGCCCCCGGATTGGGTTAAGGAAATTGTCACTGAAGTAAAAGGCACCAAAGACGGGAAAGAAGTTACCTATCGCCTGGGTACGCTAACCGTCAAGGGGGCGCTGCCCACCGGGGTTGCACCGGCCCTCTCAGCCATCTGGTTGGCCGCCGGGCGCGTGGAACCGGGCGTTTACCCACCCGAAGTCGCTTTCGACCCCGTGCCTTTTTTCGAAGATTTGGAAACCCGCGGTATCGTCACGCAAGTGACTGCCACCCATAAAGTTACAGACTAAAGCAGAAAGATTTGGGTCTGGTAAAATACGCCTCAGGTTGGCTTTCGTTTCAGTCCACCTGGGGCGTATTTGTTTATAGGTTGTCGAAGGGAGAATCATGTCATATCTACATCATTTGGAATGTTCTGTTTGTGGGGGTAATTTTGATCCTGCTATCTTGCAAACCTTCTGCCAGAATTGTCAGGCGCCTTTGCTGGCGCGCTACGATTTAGAACAAGCGCAAACCGGAATTGATCGAGACGAGATTTCTCGGCGACCCAAAGGCATGTGGCGCTGGCGCGAAATATTGCCGGTGTTTGCACAGGAAAATATGCTCTTTCTGGGCGAGGGAGATACCCCACTTTTGCGGCTTTATGCTTCGGGGACTGAGTTGGGTTTAACTCAACTTTACGTCAAAGATGAGAGCATCAATCCCACGGGGACTTTCAAAGCGCGTGGATTGGCCGCCGCAGTATCCAAAGCCAAAGAGTTGGGTGTTACAAAAGTTATCATTCCTACAGCGGGCAATGCCGGTGGAGCGATGGCCGCTTACGCCGCGCGTGGCGGGATGCAGGCGCATATCTTTATGCCAGCAGATACCCCCCATGCCAATCAGTATGAGAGTCAGATTGTTGGGGCCGCCATTGAGTTGGTCGATGGTCTGATCAGCGATGCGGCCAAACTGGCGCGTGAAAAAGCGGCGACTGAGGGCTGGTTTGACGTTTCAACCTTCAAGGAACCGTATCGCACCGAGGGGAAGAAAATTATGGGTTATGAGTTGGCTGAGCAATTTGGCTGGACTTTGCCCGATGTGATTATCTACCCCACAGGGGGTGGTACCGGGCTGGTGGGAATGTGGAAAGCCTTCAACGAGATGGAAGCCCTCGGCTGGCTGGAATCCAGCCATAGGCCGCGCCTGGTGGCGGTGCAGGCGGCGGGCTGCGCGCCAATCATCAAAGCCTTTGAAGATGGTGCCAAATCCAGCGAATTCTGGAATGGTGCACAAACCGTTGCCGCGGGCTTGCGCGTCCCCAAGAGCTTTGCCGATAAAATTATCCTCGATGATTTGCGCGCCAGCCACGGTGCCGCGGTTGCAGTCAGTGACGAGCAGCTACTGGCTGCGCAACGCTTTTTGGCCTCAAGGGAAGGGATTTTCGCTGCCCCCGAGGGAGCCGCAACCCTGGCCGGTTTGATGCAATTGAAAGAAAAAGGTTGGGTCAGACCTGATGAGCGTATTGTACTCTTCAACACGGGCACGGGGTTGAAATATATTTCGGCTGAATGAATTTGTAAAGCTTTCCCCAAAATATCCCCAGCATACAAAGTACACCGGGGATATTTTGAAAACATTCCCGCTAACCATCTCTGGCGAGAGACTGCCCCGTATAGCTCTCTTCTACCTGTGCTACATCCTCTGGCGTTCCCTCAGCGACGATATAACCACCTTTCTCGCCGCCTTCCGGGCCGAGATCAATAATCCAGTCGGCGGTGCGGATCACATCCAGGTTGTGCTCGATAACAACCACCGTATTTCCCGCATCCACCAGGCGATGTAGCACATCGAGCAGGCGTTGGATATCGGCAAAGTGCAGGCCGGTGGTTGGCTCGTCGAGAATATAAAGTGTGCGTCCTGTGGCAGCTCGGCTCAACTCTTTGGCCAGTTTTACGCGCTGGGCTTCGCCGCCACTCAGAGTTAGCGCGCTTTGCCCAAGTTTGATATAGTCCAGCCCGACGTCGTGCAGGGTTTGCAGGATTTTGGCAATCTTGGGGTGGTGCTCAAAAAATTGCAGGGCTTCCTGCACATCCATATCGAGTACTTCGGCAATATTTTTGTCTTTGTAGGTCACGGCCAGGGTTTGCCGATTGAAACGTTTCCCTTCGCATGTCGCACAGCGTACCCATACATCAGCCAGAAAGTGCATCTCAACTTTTTTGAAGCCGTAGCCCTGACAATCTTCGCAGCGTCCCCCTTTGACGTTGAAACTGAATCGTCCAGCCTTAAAGCCCAAAGCCTTCGCTTCGGGCATTTCCGCAAATACCTTGCGGATTTCACCCAGTACGCCCGCGTAGGTGCCGGGGTTTGAGCGTGGGTTGCGCCCGATTGGGTCTTGGGTGATGTTGATAATCTTGTCGATTTGTTCCAGGCCATCAATACCCTTGTGCGGGCCAGGGGTTGCCATTTTGGCGTTGTGCAGGGCGCGAGCAAGGGCGGGATGCAAAGTCTGGGCGATGAGGCTGCTCTTGCCCGAACCGCTGACTCCGGTGATGCAGGTCAGTGTGCCCAGGGGGAAGTTGACGTCGATTCCCTTCAAGTTGTGGAGGCGTGCGCCTCGAACAGTGATCACCCCCGTGGGAGTCCGCCGTGCCTGCCCATTGGGGGCAGTCACCCGCTTCTCGCCAGAGAGATACTGCCCGGTCAACGAATTCGGCGTTATTATAATTTCTTCCGACGAGCCAGCAAAAACCAGTTCCCCGCCCAAAACGCCAGGGCCTGGGCCGAGGTCAATGATCCAATCGGCAGCGTGCATGGTGGCTTCATCGTGCTCAACAACCAACACTGTGTTGCCGATGTCGCGTAGATGGATCAGGGTGTCGAGCAGGGCGCGGTGATCGCGGGCGTGCAGCCCGATGGAAGGTTCATCGAGGATGTATAACACCCCCACCAGACCGCTGCCGATCTGCGAGGCCAGGCGGATGCGCTGCCCCTCGCCACCGGAGAGCGTGGGGGCAGAACGGTCGAGGGTGAGATAATGTAGCCCAACATTGCGCAAGAAACCCAGGCGCTGCTGAATCTCTTTAACGAGTTCAGCGCCAATTTGCAACTGTTCGACGGTGAGTTTTTCGGGCAGGGCGTTCACCCAATTGTGCAATTGTTCAATGCTCCAGGCAGTCATTTCGGGCATGCGCACACTATCGATCGTGACGAAACGAGCTTCGGCGCTGAGTCGTTCACCCGCGCACTTGGGGCAGGGCAGTTGGCTCATGAAACTCATATAATGACGGCGGGTGTATTCCGATTTGGTCTGGCGAAAGAGTCGGTTAATGTGATGGATAATACCCAGCGCCGGACGGTGGCTTTCTCCGCTCCACGAGCCGTCTCCGGATTCATATTGAAAGTGAAATTTTGTCTCGCCGGAGCCATGTAAGAGCGTCTGGCGAAATTCTTCGGAGAGTTCATTCCAGGGGTTTTCAATATCTACGTCGTAATGATCGGCAATCACTTTGAGCTGGCTGGCGCGCCATTTACTTTTCTTTTTGCGGATGTTACCATACCAACGCGAGGCGCCATCGAGCAATGAGAGATGTGGTTTTTCGACAATCAGATCGGGGTCAACTTGGAGATGCACGCCCAAGCCGTTGCATGTATCGCACATACCCAGGGGTGAGTTGAAACTAAATAGGTGCGGTTCCAGCTTGGGGAAACTGAGTTCACACGCTGGGCAGGCATTATGCTCACTGAGTGTGATTTCTTCATCGCCCAGGTTTATGATCAGCACGCCGTCGCCCGCGCGCAGCGTGGTTTCGACGGAGTCCATCAGGCGGGTGGGGAAGTCTCCCTCACCCCCGTCCCCTCTCCCATTGGGAGATGGGAGTAAGGGGTGAGGGACTATTAACCGATCCACCACCAGTTCAATATTATGTTTCTTCTGTTTGTCCAGCGTTGGGATGTTTTTAGCAAGGTCGGTCATCTTGCTGTTGATGCGGGCGCGGGTGTAGCCATCTTTGAGGGCTTGTTTGAGCGGTTTGACGAAAGTCCCTTTGCGATTGCGGGCAATGGGGGCGAGAAGCTGGAAGCGCGTTCCTGGGGGAAGTTGGCTCAGTTGATTGGCGATTTGCTGCGCCGACTGGGGTTGTACGGCGCGCCCGCATTGGGGGCAGTGGGGTGTGCCCAGGCGGGCATATAATACGCGCAGATAATCGAGTATCTCGGTGACGGTTCCTACGGTGGAGCGCGGGTTGCGGCTGATGGTTTTTTGCTCAATGGCAATCGCCGGGCTAAGGCCAGTGATCTGATCGACGAGGGGCTTTTCCATTTGCTCCATGAATTGGCGCGCGAAGGATGAAAGACTCTCTACATAGCGGCGCTGCCCCTCGGCGTAAATGGTATCGAAAGCCAGCGACGACTTGCCGCTGCCGCTGACTCCGGTGATAACGACCAGCTTATGCCGCGGAATGTGAACAGTGATATTTTTCAGGTTGTGCTGCCGCGCCCCGCGTACAACAATATCGCCCAGGCCGGGGGCGTGGGTGAGTTGTAAGCCAGCGGGGTGATGTTCGGGGAGCTCTTCGGGTTCTAAAAAACGGTTGAAGGTTGAAGGTCTAAAGTTAGAAGCTGAATCTTCAACCTTCAACTTTAAATTTTCAACTGTCGACAATGCAGCTAATCGATCCGCCCCTGAGGGCTTTAGCTCATCTGCTTTGGCAAGTTGGATGTCATCAATCACACCCAGTTGGCGCAGTTTGGCATATAGTCGTTTTGTACGCGGCAACTCCTCGAAAAGGGTGTGCAGTTCGTCGAAGTTTTCCTCGGGGTTATGGGTCAGTTCGGCGATGCGATCGAGCAGAGTTTTGTCGTTCACGGTCATGGATGTTTCTGGTTTGTAGTGTAGCTCATCCCAATAGTCAAAAAGACCCAATTCCAGTTTGTTGAGAGCCTGAAAATCGTGCAGCAGGTTGCCACGGATGCAAGGGAAACCTTTCCATCGTCCGCTGTAGCGAAACAGGTCTGAACGCACTTTTCCGGCGCGGGCTAACTTCCAGGCTGAACCGGCAACGTAAAAATCATGATCGCGGCGGATATCCGTCAGATCGCAGGTTGGGTCAAATTTCATCTGGCTATTCCCCTGGGCGGCGAGCATCTGGGTGTGGTCAACCAAAATCATGCCGCCGATGTCGGGGTCAACAAGAATCCAGCGTGCTTGTGCCGCGTCCCAATACTCGCTGATCCAATGATCGCCTTTGTAGGTGACGCTGGGCTTGAAATAATCTTCAAATCCCACGCGCATTCGGGCAGGGATGCCTTTGTGACGCAGCAGCGATACGAGGAAGATGGCGAAATCGCGGCACATGCCGATCTGTTTTTCTCTCGCTTGGCGAGGAACTGTTAAGGGTGCAGGATCAAGTTCGGTGATGCGCGCCAACCTCTGTTCCATGGTGCGCAGGCGTTGTTCGGCGCGGCTCTCGCGGGTCAGCGTCACCCCATCAGACTGGGCCGCGTTGCGGTGCATCATCTGATCTTGAATCACGCCAATCAGTCCGCGGATGTCATCGGGCAAATCATCGTAAAGGCGGACATACGGCCCGGGATCAGTGAGGGGGCTATGTGTTCGATAGTAGTCAAGTTGTTCGAGGTTCATGCAAACGTCCTTTTGGGGGCATAGCACGTATGTTCTGATATTCTATCATAACGGGCGTATTTTGTGTGCAGGCAGTCTTAAAAAATTCTGTTTTGTTACTTTTTACGTCAGGCCAGCGACTAAATAAGCAGAGATTACAAAAAGATAATTTTCCAAAAGGAGATCCATCATGAAGAAACTCACCAAAATTTCCCACAAAGTACTGCCCCTGCTGGTAATCGCTGTTATGGCCTTGAGTTCAATCGCTGCCGCAGCTCCCAATGGTTTTACCGCCGATCTGGCCGTAACCGATATTTATCACAACAATCAGCCCCACGGGCAATTCCACGCCCGTATCGCCAATCATGGCCCCGGGACGCTGAGTAACGTTCAGGTCACTTTGTTTTGCGGCTACGATAGCATCGACAAGAATACCGGAAAAATTGGACCCAGTAAACAAAAGACCGTCAAAATTAAACTCAATCTCGGCCCCGGTCAGACCCAAGCCCTGCCTACGGGCCTCAATTATGACACCAGTGTTTACAACTATCAGGTTGGTTGCGAAGTGAAAGTAGGCTTCAACGACCCCAACAAGGGCAACAACTTCCGCTCAGAGAGCCTCAAAACAGCCGGTGGAAACCCTGGTGGCGGCTCTGGAAACGCTGGAAAATTCACCGCTGATATCGCCGTGACCGATATTTACCCCGGTAATCAGCCCCACGGACAGTTCCACGTGCGCATCACCAACCACGGACCGGGCACGCTCCGTAATATCAAGGTCAACGTGTCCTGTTCATCCGAACGCAGCGACAAGAGCAATGGTCAGTTGAGCAGCGGCGGTAATCGCAATTTCACCGTCACTCTGAATCTCAAGCCAGGACAGACCCAAAATATAGCCACCGGCCTGAAACTCGACACCAATGTCTTTGACTATCTGGTCGGCTGCCAGGTGAAGCCTGACTTCAATGATCCCAACAGCGGCAACAACGTCTATTCAGAGCAGTTCCACTAATCTCTCAGCTTGACGAAAAACCAGGCCTTCTCCATGATATTCGAGAAGGCCTGGTTTGTTTAATAACCCTTAGTCGTATTGCAAACAGGCTGCAAATAACACTTCGATAGCATGTTTATTGTCGCTGAAGCGACAGCGTTCTTCGTGCATTTGGGAGAAATATCGCCCGGTGGCGCTCATCCCCTCGGGAGTGGTTGCCAACCACACAGGAGTCGCCGCACCCTGCTCGGGGGTGTCACTGCCCCCAAAGCCGAGATCATGGCTCAGGGTTGAATTCACATCTCCGGGGTGGCAACTATTCAGCGAAATGCCTGCG
>JACNJM010000202.1 GCA_014382605.1 Anaerolineae bacterium | reverse complement strand
TGTCGATCAGCCCCTTGGGCTTCTGGCGATTCCACTCCCGAAAGGCGTTCACATCAGGCGGCTGGAGCAGTTCGCCAATACCGGATTCAAGAATTTTCATGGGACACTCCTAGCAATAGTTAAAAAAAGTTGCTACTCAGGCCGCGCCGAACAATGTCGTTTTTTTTACCACAAAGACACAAAGTCTCAAAGAGCCACAAGAGATTTATGTGTTTCTTAGAGTCTTTGCGCCTTCGTGGTTACCCGTCATGGATACAAAAATCCTACAAATTTTCCCTGCGCCAACAAGCTGATCTCGCTGCCATCGAAACGCACACGCGCCAGGGAGATATCGTTCCAATCTTCGGCGCGGACCTCAACAATCAGCGTTTCTGCGTCCAGCCAGCCGACAGGCTGTACCCAATCGACGCGGCCCGAAGCAGGGATGTGACTGAAGCGGGTATCCTCTAACTCGGCAAGCAAATTGCCGTTGATGTCAGCGATCAGCACTTTGGCATGGAAGTTGGGCGTCTCGGCCATCATCCAGCCGGAACCTTCCATCCAGGCCACGTGTTGGTTTTCAGGCGCAAAGACCACATACCCCGCGCCGCGGTCGCTGCCCGGGCGCAATGGGATACTCACCGAAACCGTACTATACAGGTTATACAGGGTCAGGCCAACATTACCGCCCTCCACAAATCCAGAATCTGCGGGCATATAGGCCACCCAGGTTAAATCGGGTGAAAAACCCTGAGGGTTGAAATTGTCGGTCAGGTACAGGTTTTCGGTGTTTCCGGCGGTCAGATCAAGATAATACAGTCCCTTGTGCGGCGAGAAAACAATATCGCCGCCAATGCCGTAGGGCATCAGCGAATACCATACGCCATGCGGCTGGCCGTTGCTGGCCTGCACCGCCAGTGGCTGCACGGCGTAGCTTTGCGCGTCGACGCGCTCTAATGCCCATCCCGCCCCACCACCCTCGATGGTACGCGCGTACACATGGCTGACCAGCGCATCACCGCCCCAATGAATGGTTGTGTAGGCAAACACCGGTTGGGCGAGTACGCCCACCAAATAGCCCAATTCCGGATCGCTGACCAGGGTTTGCACCTGTCCGCCCGAATTCATACGAATCAGCCCGCTTTCATCATATGCCTGAAATAACACCGGCACATTGACCACGCCGCCGGGCGCGCTCCCGGCCACATGCACAACGCCGCTGCCATACATTTGCATCCCCGGCGTTTGCAGGCTGCCGGTGATTTGACCCTGCGCGTTATACGCATTCACCATTTCGCCATCCCCCACCGAAACCAGAAATCCGCTTGGAACCAGGGGATTCGCCGCGGGCGGTTCTGCCGTTGGCGGCAAAGGCGTAATTGTAGGCGGCACGCTGGGAGCTTCGGTTTCAGCCTGGGGCGCTGCGGCGGGCGGCTCGGCGGGCAATTCTTCTACCGGCGGCAGCGGCGAAGGCGGCACATCGGTCAGTTGCACGCTAACATTACAGGCCAGCGTAAAAATGAGCGCAAGCACCAAGGAAAAAATACGTTTCATAGGAACCTCCGAAATGCAGAATGATGAATGCAGAATGCCATTTTTAGCTATCGTTTTGCATTTTGCACTCTAGCGCTGCTTTTTCGTGGAAATCTACCTCAAATCGAAATACCCGCTCCGGCAGGGATTGCCACGCAATGGGCAGGCTGTTCAGTTTTACCTCGCGCGGGGGATGTGGCAAAAAAAGATCAATCTTCCCCTGGGCATGTCCTGGACGAGCGAGTTCCAACGTCAAGACCTTTGGGGTTTCTGAAACCCCAAAGGTCTGAATTTCCAACCCCTGTGAGATGTGCAAATCGCTGCCAATATAACGCGGCTCATCCGAGAGGTTTGGTCTCAAGGCCAATAGCCTCACCCCGTGGGGTGGAATCCCCTTCAGGGGCAGCGCCCCACCGCGGACATTGTCTGTAATGCCATCCCAGAACGAGTGCACAAAAAATTCGCCATCCAGCCCAAAGCGTTCCAGCGGGATAGCTTCATCACGTTCTTTTTCACCCCAATTAAAAATTGCCAGTAGATGCCAGATGCCAGTTTCATTTTCCAAATCCAGTCGCAAAAGACGCGGCATGGGAGCATCGAGCCAATCGAGAACGCGCGGCATCTGTCCAATCAGCGGCAAGAGTTGTTGGGCAATGCGCAGGCGCTCCGGGGGCAGGTTGGGCAAGTCATCCGAGAGCAGCAGCGCGCCGCCACTAAGAGCGATGGCGGTAGCCAGCGATTGCACTTCGGGCAGAGTAAGCTCTGAATCCGGGCGGATGAGCAGACAATCGGGATCGTTTACCCACCAGCGGCGGTGCGTGGCGGCGCGAGTGAGCGTGTTTTGCAAAGCATTACGCGCTGAGGGCATATTGGTTTCACGCCGGAATGCAGCCTGATGCCCGGCAAATTCGGGCAGCCAGGTGGGAGCCACATCGGCGCCGATACGCATGGCATCGAATATACCAACGGATGAACCCAGCGGCACGCCGCAGCCGAGTAATTCGACATCTGGCCCGACGGCTTCGCGCAAGGCTTCGAGACCCATGCGCAAGACCTGAGCGCGTGTTTTCGTGCGGTTGCGGTAACGTCCGTTGAGCGCCGCGGCGTAGAGAAAGTCGAGTTTGAGATACGGGTAACCCCACTCGTGCGCGGCTGTGCGCACGACATCGCAGGCATAGGCCAGCGCGTCGGGATGTGTCAGATCGAGGGCTTTATTAAGGTTATTCCACACAAATCCGGCATTGACGGGCAGCCGCCATTTGTTGCGTAGCAGCCAGTCGCGGTGACGGCGGCGCAGTTTGGCGCGTGAATGCACAATAAAGGGCGCCAGCCATAGCCCAGGCGTTAAACCGGCCTCCCGAATTTTGGCGGCCAGTGGAGCCACGCCATTGGGAAAGCCGGGGGCGAATTCAAACCAGTCGCCAATTTGGGCTTCAAAGCCATCGTCAATTTGGAAAAGATCGAGGGGGATTTCGTTTTGGGCTTGTTGTGCAGCTTGCAGATTGGCATACATTTTTTCGGCGTTGATGTTCTGGAAGAAATGGTACCAACTACACCAGCCTGCTCGCTCCCCTCTCCCACTGGGAGAGGGGCCGGGGGTGAGGGCGTTCTCCCGCGCGACGGCATCGAGATAGGGCGCCAGCGGGTCAGGATCATCGATGGCAACAAACTGAATCGCGGCCCAATCGGTGGTGATGCTGGCTCCGGGGTCGAGGCAGGCATTGTCGCCGTTGGCCCACAGGTGCAGGGCGGGCGAAAGCGGGTCGTCAATGCGCGTCAGCAGTGAGCCAAAGTGCTGTTTCTGCGAAAGAAATCCGGCTAATATGCCCGTGCGGTGCTGGCGGTCGCCGAGTACGCCAAACATATCGCTGGCAAAATGCCCGGCGCGGCGCGGGTGCGGCGTGTCGGGGTTGTACCACATTGGCGCGGTCAAAAATCCCAGGCGCGTGCCGCGATAGGTATCCTCCGCCCCGTAAGCCCCAGTGTGCGACCAGCTTTGCCAGCCATTCGAAAAGAAAGCCAGTGTACCAGGGTCGGGGTGCGGGCGAATAGCGCCGCCCGAATCGGGCACGCCGGGCTTTTCGGTGATGCTTAGATAGCCAGGACCAAGGTGGGCGCGGCGAAAACGCAACGTGGAATGTTGAAATGTCCCTGCTCGCAGTAGCGTGAATGATTTCATCGCGATCGAGTATTTGCCGCGGTTTTCGGCTGTGATCTGCCAGAGCATGAGGGGATGTTCTTCGAGCAGGGCAAAACCCAGGGTGAAGAGCATCCCATTGGCATCTGGCCCAACTTCGAGCGAGATCCGCTGTGCCACCCCGTGGGGGCTGTTCCATACATCCGGGGCGTGGATGCGCGCTTTAGGCCATAAATCCAATAAATGAAAATGCCGCTGTCCGGCATGTAGCAATGCAGACAACGGCATCTGGTATTCGACCCCAATTTTGATCCCTTCGAGATAGGGAGCATCGGGTTGCTTGCCAAACAAACTCCAGGTCGCGGCAACGGGATCAATGGTGAGTTGAAGGAAAGTATTTTCGAGGGTAATCATCCTATACAGTATACTGCAAACTATTTAATGCATACAATTTTTTAGCGGTGTAAATTTGCCGCCGCCAGGAAACTGAGGCCTTTTTCGGTAAGGGCGCGGGCGGTGTTATTCAGGGCGTCAAATTTATCGAGGAAGTTCAGTTGCAGGGCGTCCCAATCGCCGCTGGCGATGATTTCTTCTTTGTCGCGAAAATAGTCGAGGATGTCGGAGGGGTGGGCGCGGGCGCTGTCCGTTTCGGGGTCGCCGCCTTCGTGTTTGGCCGAGATGTTGGCGACATGATCGGCAATTTCAACAAGTTCATCTCGACGATTGTAGGGTTGCAGAACAATATGTTTGTAGGTTTCGGTAATATGATGCTCGAAGCGTACCATATCTTCAAAGCCCCAGGCATTGCGGAATTGGGCGGTGATTTCCATCGTTTCGTTATTGGCCGAGTTGCCCCAGTTGAAGCCAATCAGTGGCGACGAGCCATCTTCGCGGGCGAAGAGCTTGGCCCCGAGCAGAGTCCACAACCCGGCGTAGGGGTTGTCGTTGCCCATGAAGACCGAGATTTTGAATTCAATATCCACACCCAGGCGATGGAGCATGTATCCGAGGAAAACGGTGCCGGGGTTGATATTCAGCACCTGATACACGCCATATTCCGTATAGTAGTACAGGAATTCATCGATCCATTGCAGGGCGTGATCGTTGGGCTGGCCGATGCCGCCAAAATATCCGGTGATGGTCTCCGGCCCGCCTAAATGAATATTGGAGCCATCGGTGCCTTTGGTATCGAGGGTTTCAACATAGGTCGCGCCGACGATTTGCATGGCTGCAGCCACGGCAGCAATATCGCCATCGGCTTCTTGTTCTTTCATCTTGCGCACGCGAATAAAGCGGGCGGGCATGAGCAGGCCTTCCGCGATGGCGCGCTCGGCAGCAGCGCGCACCCAGGGGAAGTATTGCAAGGCGCTAATTTCGAGCGTGACAGCAAAATCATCGGCAAAGTTCGTTGTTTCGGCGTCGCTGCCGAGTACTTTGCGGCGGTAATCTTCCACGCTAATGAAAGCGCCCGCGTCGCGCTGCTCGATCAGCCATTCCAGATCGGCAATATACTCCGGCTTGGTGGCGCGCACTTTTGCCATCAGATTTTCAAATTTACGGGCTTCACGCGCTTTGGCGTTGATTTCTTCGGGCGTGCCATATTTGGCGACGACATCGAGCAGATCGTTGATAACGCGCATATCCGGATTGAGAAAAACAGCGTTAATTTCGTCAAGCCGGTCGGCGGGAATTTTCAGGCGGTTGCGTAAGTCGGTCACAGGCAGTCTCCTTTTTTATAAACCGAAAGACAAAAAACACGAAGCCTTTTCTTTGTGTCTTCGTGTTTTTTTGTTGAATTCTATTTTAGTAAGCCAAGCAACTCATCGTATTCTTCATCTTTGATCGTGAACCAATGCTCCGGCTGCGGGAAGGTTTTGTCGCCGACTTCGTTGACGTACTGCGTCAGACCGTTGAGAATCACTTCGCCAGCATTGCCAAAGACTTTCGCCATTTTAGGTTTAAATTTAGGGTACAGCCCAAACATATCGTGATAGATCAAGAGTTGGCCGTGCGCATCCGGGCCGGAACCCAGACTCAGGATGAGGCAATTTTCGGCACGCTCGGTGATGATCTTGCAAATCCGGTCGGGGACCATCTCTAAGAGGATGGCAAATGCCCCCGCATTTTCGAGGGTTTTAGCATCGTCAATTATTTTCTTGGCCTGAAGCGCGCCCTTGCCCTGCACGCGGTAGCCACCCAACGCGCTCACGCTCTGCGGAGTCAAACCCAGATGCCCGATCGCTGGAATGCCCGCCTGGACAATGGCTTCAATGCGGTGCGCCATTTCGCCCCCGCCTTCCAGCTTAATCGAATCACAATCTGCTTCGGCCATAAAACGCCCCGCGTTGCGAATGGCGCTCTCATTGCTGGGTTGGTAGCTCATATAGGGCATATCCCCTACCAAAAAGGCCATCGCCGCGCCGCGCCGGACAGCCTGCGTGTGGCGGATCATGTCATCCATCGTGACAGGCAGGGTTTTGTCGTAGCCCAGCATGGTCATCCCCAGGCTGTCGCCGACCAGAATCATATCAATCCCGGCCTGCTCCTGGAAATAGGCGGTGGGGTAGTCGTAGCAAGTTAGCCAGGAGATTGGTTCTCCTTTTTCGGCTTTGCTAAATAGCGTGCGGATGGTAACTTTTTGTCGTTCAGACATTCTTAGCCTCCAAGAATTAGCCTCACAAAGGCACAAAGAATCCCTTGTGGGCTTTGTGCCTTTGTGAGGATGGATAGAATCGCTGCATGCGTTTATATAAAAATCATTACTCCAGCGGCAAGGCTGTTGTAAATTTCACCTCTTCAAAAATAAGGCTGGTTTGGATAATGGCAATATAAGGGAGGGGGGTAAGCTTTTCGAGAACAAATTGTTGCAGCGTAACCCGGTTTGGTACGGCCACTTTCAAGATATAGTCAAACTTGCCAGTAACATGATGGCATTCCAGCACTTCTGGCATGGTCTGAACGACGCGGCGAAAATCTTTAATCTCATCAATATGATGAGTTTGCAAACTGACGTTAATAAAACACAGCATATCAAAGCCCAGTTTTTCGCGGTTTAACACGGTCAGGCGCTGATCAATGTAGCCATCTTTTTCCAGCCGTTTTACCCGCGCGTGGGTAGAAGATGGTGATATATCGAGTGTCTTTGCCAAATTAATATTGCTCATGCAAGCATCTTCCTGAAGCAGCCGGAGAAGTGCTTTGTCAAGATCATCTAAATCATTCATTATGAATAATGTAACATAATATCTGTTGAATATCAATATTTATTTGAAAAATTATGATTATTCATAAATATAATTAGATATATTGTCGATATCACGTGATTTAATTCTCTGAATAAGAACAGGGATTCACCCTGCCTGTGCCTGAACGAATTGCACCCTATCTGATATATCACCGATATATCTTTTTTCATAAATATCGTGACGAAAATAACTTGTAAACCCGTTTTTTTTCAGTCATAATACGGCATGGTGAAGTATGCTATCCATGCCTTTTTGGGGCATTTCTCAGGACGCAAAAAACAACTATTTTCGTTTCGTTCCATCATCCAGATATAATGCAAATAGGAGCAAAATATGACAGCAAAATTGATTGACGGCAAAGCCATCGCTAAAAAAGTGCGCGAGCAAGCCGCCGCAGATGTAGCCGATATGGTCGCCAAAGGATACGCTCGCCCAGGGTTGGTTACTGTTCTTGTTGGGGCAGACCCTGCCTCCGAGGTGTATGTCGGCATGAAACAGCGCATGTGTAAAAAATTGGGCATGGAATCGTTCAGCCACACCCTTCCCGCAGATTCCACCCAAGAAGAAGTTGAAGCTCTGGTTCAGCAGCTCAATGAAGACCCGAAGGTGAACGGCATTTTGGTGCAGTTGCCCCTCCCCGGGCATCTGGATGACGAAGCCGTTTTGAAAGCGATCAGCCCTGAAAAGGACATTGATGGCTTCCATCCGCTCAATATGGGCCGTCTTGCTCAAAAAGGCCGCGAACCCCTGTTTGTGCCCTGTACCCCCGATGGTTGTATCTACCTGCTCGATGAAGTCGGCGTGAAAATGGAAGGCGCCAACGCCGTTGTGCTGGGCCGCTCCAATATTGTGGGCATGCCCGCCGCCCTGCTGCTCGTCAAGCGCAACGCCACGGTAACCATTTGCCATTCGCGCACCAAGAATCTAGCTGATGTTTGCCGCCAGGCCGATATTCTTATTGCCGCGGTTGGCCGCGTAGAAATGGTCAAGAAAGATTGGGTCAAACCCGGCGCCGCCGTTATTGATGTTGGCACGCACCGCATTGACGATGACACCAAAGAAAAAGGCTACTACCTGACCGGTGATGTGGCCTTCGACGAAGTCAGCGAAGTCGCGGGCTGGATTTCCCCTTCCCCCGGCGGTGTTGGCCCGATGACTATCGCCATGCTGATGCGCAATACCGTCCGTGCCGCGCAGATTGCCAACGGATTAGTTGAAGTTTAGTATAAATATAAAGAGCAAATTCGCAATTTGCTCTTTTGCGTATTTGAATATATTTCATAACTTATCACCCAAAAGGATACTCCTATGTCTCGATACAGAAACGCCAAGATTGATTTTGAACCCATCCACCTTGAACTGCTTGAACCCGTCCCCTCAGATATTGATATTGCCCAGGCACAGCAACCTAACATCAAAAATGTTGCCAAAATTGCCGAAGAAGTAGGTGTTCTTCCCAGCGAACTGGAACTTTACGGCAATCATAAAGCCAAAGTCCGGCTGGATATTTTGGAACGTCTGAAAGATGTTCCCGATGGCAAATATATTGACGTGACCGCCATCACCCCGACCCCACTCGGTGAGGGGAAGTCCACCACGATGGTGGGACTCAGCGAGGCGCTGGGCGCTCACCTGGGCAAAAACGTCTTCACGGCGATTCGCCAACCCTCCCAGGGACCGACTTTCGGCATCAAGGGTGGTGCAGCGGGTGGTGGTTACAGTCAGGTTGTCCCCATGGAAGATTTCAACCTGCACCTCACCGGCGACATCCACGCCATCACCGCTGCCAACAACCTGCTCGCCGCGGCCATCGATACCCGCATGTACCACGAATCTCGCCAGAGCGACGAAGCCCTCTTCCGCCGCCTGTGCCCCACCGCCAAAGATGGCAGCCGAAAATTTGCATTGCCGATGCTCAAGCGCCTTAAGAAACTCGGCATCGACAAAACCGATCCCAACGATCTGACCCCCGAAGAAGTATCCCGCTTCGTACGCCTCGATATTGACCCCGAAACCCTGACCTGGCGTCGCGTGGTCGACATAAACGACCGCATGTTGCGCGGCATCACCATTGGGCAAGGCCCCAAAGAAAGCGGCTTCACCCGCGAAACCGGCTACGACATCACCGTCGCCAGCGAAATTATGGCGATTTTGGCCCTGACCACCGATCTGGCCGACATGCGTGAGCGTTTTGGCCGTATCGTTATCGCCACCAGCAGAGCCGGCGAAGCGATCACGGCTGAAGATATCGGCGCGGCTGGCGCAATGACTGTCCTGATGAAAGATGCCATCATGCCCACCTTGATGCAAACGTTGGAAGGCACGCCCGCCTTCGTGCATGCCGGGCCTTTCGCCAATATCGCCCACGGCAACAGCTCCATTATCGCCGACCGCATCGCCCTAAAACTTGCTGACTACGTAGTCACCGAATCGGGCTTTGGCGCCGATATCGGCATGGAAAAATTCTTCAACATCAAATGCCGCTATTCCGGGTTAGTTCCCAGTTGTGTGGTCTTGGTTGCAACCGTGCGCGCTCTCAAGATGCACGGCGGCGGCCCCAAAGTCGTTGCCGGTGCGCCACTGGCCCCCGAATACGTCGAAGAGAATCTCGAACTACTTGCCGCCGGTTTGCCAAACCTGGAAGCGCATATTGAAAACGCCAAGCGTTTTGGCATCCCCGTGGTTGTGGCTGTCAATAGCTTCAAAGATGACACCCCAGCCGAGGTGGAACTGGTGCGTAAAGGCGCGATCGCCGCAGGCGCCGAAGATGCCGTTGTTTCCCGCCACTGGATGGAGGGCGGCAAGGGCGCCAAAGACCTGGCCGAGGCTGTTGTAGCTGCTTGCGAAAAACCCAGCAATTTCAAATTCCTCTATCCGCTCGAGGGCACCTCGATCAAAGACAAAATCGAAGTCATCTGCAAAGAAATCTACGGTGCCGATGGGGTTGAATACTCTGCAGAAGCCGAAAAGAAAATTGCCCTCTACACGAAATTGGGCTTCGACGAATTGCCCATGTGCATGGCAAAAACACACTTGAGCATCAGCCATGATCCGCTGCTCAAAGGCCGCCCCACGGGCTTCACCGTGCCGATCCGCGATATCCGCGCCTCGGTGGGGGCTGGCTTCCTCTACCCGCTGTTGGGCGAAATGAGCACCATGCCCGGCCTGCCTACCCGGCCTGTATACTACGATGTCGATCTCGACCTCGAGACCGGGCAAGTGACTGGCTTGTTCTAAGCGGATAGGTTTTCGAAAATCAGACCTCCGAAGTCTTTGCCTAGCACTTCGGAGGTCTTTGATTTTAATGAGCGTACCCTCGCCCTGTCCCTCTCCCATTTATGGGAGAGGGACAGGGCGAGGGTTTTTTCGAGTATAATCAGGACGATTTTAGTAGGAATAAGCTCCGTACTCAAGGATAAATCTTCGCATGACATCTACGCCCCTCAATCTCGCCCTCCTCAAGCCGATTCTCGAAAAACACGCCCTCGGCGGGCGCGTCAACCTGCTGCCCGCATTGTGGGAGGCACAAAACCATTATGGTCATATCTCTGAGCCAATCGCCGCCGCCATTGGCAAGGCCCTCAAAGTGCCCCTGGCCGATGTCTTCGGCGTGATCGAGTTTTACTCCATGTTCCACAAAGAACCCCTCGGCGATACCGTAGTGCGCATCTGCGTTAGTCCGATGTGTACGCAAAAGGGTAGCGAGATCATTCTCGATGCGGTGTGTGAGCATTTTGATATTCAGCCCGGAGAAACGACTTCGGATGGGAAATATACCCTCGAGGCAGTGGAATGTTTGGGACTCTGCGACCATGCGCCTGCTGCACTCGTAGGGGAGCTGCCGGTCGCCCTCGAAGTGGATTCTGCCCCCCAAAGCTGGATTCAATCTCCAGCGCCTGCCCCGCTCGGCACCCTCGAAGGCGATCCGCGTTGGCTGTTGGGCGGCTGCGGCTCGGTAAACCCGCTCGATATCGCCGATTTTAAATCGTGTGGCGGCTTCCTGGGGATGAAGAATGCCTTGAATATGCCTCCCACCGCCGTAGTCGAAGAGATGACCCGCTCAGGGCTGGTTGGGCGCGGGGGCGCAGCCTTCCCCACCGGGCTAAAGTGGAAATTCACCGCCGAGGCCGAAGGTTCCCCCAAATATATTGTCTGCAACGCCGACGAATCGGAACCTGGCACTTTCAAAGATCGCGTCCTGATGGAAGGTTATCCCTACTCGATCATCGAAGGCATGGTCATTGCCGGGTATGCGGTTGGCGCGCAAAAAGGCTATTTATATATCCGCGGCGAATACTTCCGGGCTACAAAAATTATGCAGGCTGCCATTGAGCAGGCGTGTCAGGCCGGGTATCTGGGCAATAATATTTTGGGCAGCGGTTTTAATTTTGAGATTGAAATTCGCTCTGGCGCGGGGGCCTATGTGTGCGGCGAAGAGACGGCGCTGTTTGAATCGATTGAGGGGAAGCGCGGCTTCCCGCGCCTGAAACCGCCCTACCCGGTAACCTACGGGCTGTTTGGCAAACCCACTGACATTAACAATATTGAAACCCTTTCAGCCGCAGCGTGGATTATGGCCTACGGCGCCGACTATTTCAAGATGATGGGTACTGAAAAATCGAGCGGTACGAAAATATTTTGCATTTCCGGCGATGTGGCGCGGCCCGGTGTTTATGAATATCCCCTGGGCATCACATTGAGCGAGTTGATCGAACATGCTGGCGGTGTTACGGGCGAACTGCGCGGCGCACTGATCGGTGGCGCGGCGGGAACCTTTGCCAGCCCCGATGAACTGGATTTGGTGATGAGTTTCGAGGGACTGGCTGAGAACCAATATTTTTTGGGGTCGGGTGTGGTCAACGTAATTAACACCACGCGCGATATGAAGGCCATTGTGTACAGTCTGGCGCATTTTTTTGCCCACGAGTCTTGTGGCAAGTGCTTCCCCTGCCAGTTGGGTACACAAAAACAACTCGAAATTCTCGAAAAAGTGGTTGATAACACTGTCACCCCCGACGATATGACGCGGCTGGAAGATGTTGGCTTTACAATGACAAAAGCGTCGATCTGCGGCGTAGGGCACATGGCTTCTACGGCGATTCTCTCAGCATACGAAAAGTGGCCGGAGGTATTTAAAGGATTGGGTAATTCTTAATTGGGCAAATAGGAAGTAGCCTTTTCCCTAATTACCAAACTGCCTGCTCACTATTTTCCCATGACAAAATCCGGTGCAATTTCTTTTACCTGGCATGAATACCGCGGCAAATGGACTCATGTCGAGGGTGAGATCATCGAGGAAGCGCTGATTACAATCTATGTAAACGGCGTTGAACTGGCGACCATCATGGCGACGCCCTGTCAGCAAGATGCGCTGGCATTGGGTTTCCTGAAGAATGAATCCATCATCGAGAGTCTTGCCGAAGTTGAAATTGTGCATATCAGCAAGCTGGGTTGCTGCGTAGATGTGTGGCTTAGTCATGCCTTCCAGAGGCCGGAGCGCGTCATCGTCACCAGCGGCTGCGGCGGCGGGGTTACTTTTAGTGATCCCCGCTTAGGGATTGAGCCTATTCTCAGTTCAGCACAGACCAACCCCGAGGTATTGCGTGAGCAATTCCGCAAATTGCAGCCGCCCAACAGTTTATATGCCCGCTCGCGCGGCGTACATGCTGCTGGTCTGCTCGATATGGAGCAAGAAAAATTACTCATCATCGTTGAAGATGTAGGCCGCCATAACACAATTGATAAAGTTGCCGGGCTGTGTCTTCGAGATGGCATTGATCCGTGCGGCAAGGCTTTGTTGGTTACAGGCCGTATTTCATCGGAGATGCTGCGCAAGGCCGCCCGTATGGGCTGCTCGTTGGTGGCTTCACGCACCTCACCGACATCAATTTCTGTTGAAATGGCGCGGGCGTGGAATATCACCCTGGTAGGCTACGTGCGCCAGGGCAGTCTAAGAGTCTATAGCCGCCCGGAGCGAATAAATGATGAATATGGAAGTTGATAAAAACACGAAGCTGGAAATATTAGCCAATCACTACCGAGAAACTTTTGACCTTCAAAAAGGTTTCGTCGCCAAACGAGACCGACTGTTTCTATATGTATTGGGGCTTATTTTTGTGCTATTGCTGTATATGCAAGCGCCCAACGCCATTGGCGATTGGATCAACTCCTATCTCTCAAGCCAAATAGCAGATAGCCCCGAAATTTTGCCTGCAGAAAAAATATTGGATGTTTCCTTCATTGGCGCCATACTCTGGTTTGGATTATTGAGCCTGGTTCATACTTATTTTCAAACCGTGTTGCATGTCGAACGTCAGTATAACTATATCTACCAATTGGAAAAAGTGCTAAGTTCTTACTTTGACCAGACGGCCTTTGTCCGGGAAGGGAAATTTTACACGAAACACAAGCTGAAATTTTCATCGCTGACAAAGTTTATCTATTGGAATGTTTTTCCGTTTTTTCTATTTGCAATGGTCATCATCTGGCTGATCT
>JACNJM010000155.1 GCA_014382605.1 Anaerolineae bacterium | reverse complement strand
AAGGTCTCAAAAAGCATAACAATGGCAAAACAATACGATAACCTGTATCCTGATTTATGCTCGTTCAGCAATTTATATTGGGCCTACCGCAAAGCCGCCAAAGGCAAGCGCGGCCAGTTCCCGGTAGCGGCCTTTGAATACGATCTCGAAGCCAATCTGTTTCAATTGCAGGCCGAACTGGAGCGCCAAACCTACCAACCGGGGGCGTATTACTCGTTTTATATTCGCGATCCCAAACACCGCCTGATCTCCGCCGCGCCCTTCAAAGATCGGGTAGCGCATCACGCCCTGTGTAATATCATCGAACCCATCTTTGAGCGCACCTTCATCGGGGATAGTTACGCCAATCGGGTCGGAAAAGGCACGCACAAAGCGCTGGATCGCGCCCAGGGTTGGGTCAAAAATTACCCCTACGTGCTGCAATGTGATATTCGCCAATTCTTTCCCAGTATTGACCATGCGATTTTGCGAAAAATTCTCGCTCGCAAAATTGCCGATCCGCAGGTGGTGTGGCTGTGTGACCAAATCATCACCAGCGGCGCCGGGGTGCTGAACGATGAATATGATATGCATTACTTCCCCGGTGATGACCCTTCGACAGGCTCAGGGCAAGGTCTTTTTGCCGCCCTGCGTCCGCGCGGGCTGCCCATCGGAAACCTGACATCGCAATTTTGGGGCAATGTCTTTCTGAACGAACTGGATCAATTCGTCAAACGCCAGTTACGCGTCAGCGCCTACTGCCGCTATGTGGATGATTTTCTACTCTTCTCGGATTCCAAATCCCAACTTTGGGCCTGGAAAGATGCCATCCGTGAATTTTTAACGGGGTTGCGCCTGACGATGCACGCAGGCCGCAGCACGGTCTACCCCGTTTCGACGGGGATTCCCTTCCTGGGTTTTCGCATCTACCCCACGCACCGGCGTTTGAAGCGCTACAGCGGCGTGGCCTTTTCACGCCGTTTGTGCCGTGCTTATCGTCAAATTGAACGCGGTGACATCACAAAAGATGATCTCGATGCCCGCGTACAAGGCTGGGTGGCTCACGCTGCCCACGGCGACACCTGGGGCCTGCGCCGTTCGCTATTAAATTCCCCTCTCCCCTCGGGAGAGGGGCCAGGGGTGAGGGGAAGGGGAGTATTATGAAAGAATCCCCCATCTTCACCCGCACCTACGACCTGCTGCGCTGGCTGATCCCGGTTACGGTAAAATTCCCCCGCCAGCAGCGTTTTGTGCTGGCCCAAGCCCTTCAGCAGACCGCCCTGGCTTTTCAGGAGCAGCTCATCGAAGCCGGGAACACGCGCAGCCCCGGCGCAAAGTTGCAGCAAGCCAATATCAGCCTGACAAAATTGCGCACAACCCTGCGCCTGAGCCGCGATCTGGATTTGCTCAGCCTGGGGCAGTATGAGCACGTCAGCCGCATGGTCAACGAGATTGGTCGTCTGCTGGGCGGTTGGATTAAGAAAGCAAAATAGCGGTCAGTTTTCAGCTATCAGCGATTAGCAAGGGAGCACTATGAGAGATTTTAGGAAGTTCAAAGTTTGGGAGAAAAGTCACTCGTTTGCGCTTATCGTGTACAAGCTGTCCCAGAAATTTCCGCCGGAAGAGCGTTTTGCACTGACCAATCAACTGCGGCGTGCGGCATTATCCATCCCTACAAATATTGCCGAAGGCTGTGGCCGCTCCAGCGATGCAGAATTTGCCCGATATATAAAATATTGCCTTTGGCTCGGCAAACGAAGTTGAATATTTGTTGCTCTTTGCCAATGAAATGCAGTGGATTGATTCTGAAAACTACAAGGAACTCGATCCAGCAATTCAGGAAATAAAACGAATGTTAGCCGGTCTCACTAAAAAGCTAAAAGCTAACCGCTGATCGCTGACAGCTTTCTTGGGTCGTACCGGAATAACTCGCGTGGTGCGCGGCGGCTCCTGGATCAACACTAATAGGAACGCTCGCTGTGCTTACCGGAACAGGAACAATCCTGATAATCGTAACAATAATATCGGTTTTCGAGTTATTCTCTCCATAGCCTCTTTTGGCGTATCCCTGTGGGATAGCTTCCTTTTGCGAAGCATATCCCCTGGCCGGTAAATCCTATCATTTAGCGATGCAGGACGGCGCCGCCATTTAGAAGCCAGCCTGGTACGGCCCCGGTCGCGTAGTTCTCCCTCTCCCTGTGGGAGAGGGTAGGGGTGAGGGCTACCGGCCAAATACTGAACCGTCCCTGTGTCCTGCCCGTTGCGTCACGGCACAGGGGCAACTTTCTACGGGAGTTCTTCTATGAAACGTTGGATTATATTTTTGCTCTTGGCGCTGATCTTTGCTATTTTGGCGTTTTCTGCACCTCTGTGGCTGCCGGATTTACTAACTTTTGCAGGCACAAATGCCGATACTATTCAAAGCATGGATTCGTTGATCCAAATGGCTTTTATGGCGTTTACAATCCTGGCGGGATTGTATAGTTGGTTATCGTTTCGAAAATTCAAGCCTGACGGCGGTGGAAATCGTATTGAAGCACAACAGAAGAGCATCGCGATAGGGGAAAATGTCAGTGATAGTACCATTGTTATTGCCGAAACAATGATAGTTGCTGAAAATTACTGGCGTGCAGTTCGTCGTACCTCCGGTACTACGAATTTACACGAAGTAACTTCATCCTACCTCGAATACCTGCTCGACCGCCATCGCTATCTCAACTTTAAAGGCATGGGC
>JACNJM010000092.1 GCA_014382605.1 Anaerolineae bacterium | reverse complement strand
CTAAGTTGTTGATGCTCCTGTTTTGTGGCGATTATCGCATCGGGGCTTTTCTCGACCCCTTTTACTGAACCCATATCTTCAGTTTCAACTAAATCCTTATCTTCGCGCTGCGCCTGACGGTAATGATCGATCAACAAATTGCGCGCGATCCGGAATAAATATGCTGAAAAAGGGTATCCTTTTTGGCGATAGTTCTTTAATGAGCGCCAGGCACGCAAAAATACTTCCCCGGTCAGGTCTTCGGCATCCAATGGATCGCTCATGCGCGAAGCCAAAAAGTTGTAAATTGCGTCAACATAGTAGTCGTGAAGCTCACCAAAAGCATCACTATCACCATGTTTTGCCCGTTTGACCAACTGAGCATCTAGCTGAACTCGTTGGTCGTTTTTCCAATCGCCCATTAAAACAGCTATCCTCAGTTTTTGTTACATTTACTCTGTTTCTTACAGATTTGTAAGCTTGAAAGCATAATTAACCTATTCAATATCAAGCTCGAGCGTTACCGGACAGTGATCGGAACCAAAAATATCATCACGGGTGACAACATCTTTCACCAGCGGTAATAGACTCTCACTGACCAAAAAATAATCCAGGCGCCAGCCGATATTGCGCTCCCGGGCGTTTGAACGATACGTCCACCAGGTATATTGTTCGCGCTCGGGATACAGTTCGCGAAAAGCATCCACAAACCCATGCTGCAAATACGTATCAACCCAGGCGCGCTCTTCAGGCAAAAAGCCAGTGGTTTTTTGATTCTGCTTGTGGTTACGCAGATCAATCTCCTGATGGCAGGTATTAAAATCGCCACAGATCACAATTTGCTCCCCTTCTTTATGTAACGCATCACAAATTTCGAGCAATTCCGCGTAAAATTCCAGCTTGTAGCCCACGCGACTATGGTCCCGGCTTCCGTTGGGAAAATAGCCATTGAAAAGTGTGAAGTCCGGGAATTTTGTTTGAATCATCCGCCCCTCGACATCAAACTTTTCGATGCCCAACCCTCGCGTAGATGCCAGCGGCGTCTGTTGCGTAAAAGTTGCCACGCCACTATATCCGCCGCGCTCCGCCGGATGCCATTCGGCATGTCCATGAATGCGTTCAACCAAATCGCGTTGTTCGGCATCCAATTGCTCAGGCCGCACACGTATCTCTTGCAAACAGAGCGCATGAGACGGCTCACGATTCCACCAATCAGCTGCGCCCTTGCCAAGGGCGGCTCTTAATCCATTTACATTCCAGGTTGTAATTCGCAATTAAAAACTCCTCATTTATAGGCCTATATTGTACACTAACACTAAAAAGTTGCCGAGAACAGCCGCATCTGTGCTTGTGTTTTCCTCCAAGCCCGATACCTGACATCCCAACAATTTGTCACTTCGTGGGGAAAGCTCAAAAGAGTATAATAGGGTTTACCCAATAATTACCTGAAATGGAGTCAGAATGAGTCTCAGCAAACAAGCTCGATCCATTGCCGCATCCCCAACATTTGCGCTCAATGAAAAAGCGCGACTATTGCGCGCCAGGGGCGAACCGGTGATTCACTTGGGAATCGGCGAACCCAAAAATCCTACGCCAATTAACGCCATCCTGAGTTCTTCGGCGCAGCTACGTGTCGGAGATGTGAAATACGCGCGGGTGGATGGCACACCCTCACTTAAGAAAGCCATCATCCGCTACACCGAGGAAAACTACGGGCGTGTCGTCGCCCCGGAGAATATCATCGTCACAACGGGGGCCAAACAATCCATTTTCAACGTACTCTACACGCTGCTCAACCCGCAAGACGAAGTTGTGCTACTAGCGCCTTATTGGGTCAGCTACCCGGAGATGGTCAAAATGTGCTACGCCATCCCCGTGATCGTCACGCCCGAGGATGGCACCTTCTACCATCGCATGGCCGATGTTGAGCAGGCAGTCAGTTCGTATACAAAAGCCATCATCATCAACAGCCCCAACAACCCTTCCGGGGTGATGTACAGCGCCGACTTTATCGCCGAACTGGTCGAATTCTGCGAGCGCAAGGGCATCTATCTGATAATGGACGATATTTACCACAAGCTGGTTTTCGACCGCAAACCGTGGACACCGGGCTACCAGCACACCCAGAAAGATATTGAAAATTCGCATCTGATCGTCATCAACGGCATTTCCAAATCCTACGGCATGACCGGCTTCCGCATCGGCTGGGTAATTGCGCCGCGCAAAATAGTGGAAGTGATGATTAACGTCCAATCGCAGATGACATCCAACCCGGCCACGTTGCTGCAATCTGCCGCAGAGGGCGCGCTGACGGGCCAGCAAGGTGTGATCGAAAACCTGCGCCTGACGATTGAAAATAACCGTAATGTGGTGATGAATGAACTCAAGGCCTTCAACGACCTCAAGATCATCCCGCCAGATGGCACGTTTTATGTGATGCCGGATTTTCGCGCCTACGGAAATAACTCTGTAAAACTGGCAGATTTTCTGCTCGAAAAAGCGCTCGTCGTGACTGTCCCGGGGGTGAGCTTTGGTCTGGAGGGCTATCTCCGCCTGAGCTTTGCCGGTTCGGTCAGGGACCTCACCGAAGGGGTGGAGCGAATGCGTTGGGCCTTAGACCCAACGGCTCCAAATGAAATTTATATTGGCGACCGCAAACTCATCCGTGATTGGCTGTAAAAAATGCGTTGAAAGTTGAAGGTTACAGGTTTGTATTCAATTTTCAACCTTCAACTT
>JACNJM010000091.1 GCA_014382605.1 Anaerolineae bacterium | reverse complement strand
GGGTATTGCGTTGAAATTTTTACGAATATGCTACCTGCCCATCCGTCACAATCATTTTGCGGCGGCGGTAGGCCCAGCACATATACGAAACCGAGACGAAATAGCTGGCCGGTAAGCGGTGCAGCCCTTTGATCTTGGTATCGAGTACGGTGGTTTTGCCCCCGAAGCCCATCGGGCCGATGCCCATTTGATTGGCTTGTTCGGTGATTTGCTTCTCCAGCACGGCGATCTCGGGGTCGGGGCTGGCTTCATCCATTTGACCGAGCAGGGCTTCTTTGGAGGCCAGGAACGAAGAACCGCGGTCCCCGCCGATGGATACGCCCAACGAACCGGGCGCGCAGCCCTTGCCCTGGGCCTGGAAAACCGCATCCAGCACGACTTTACGCACCCCTTCGAGATCGCGTCCCGCTCCGAGTTTGTTGTCCGGCAATTTGTACTGCGCGCCCACATTCTCACAGCCGCCGCCTTTGAGCATTAACTCGATGGCCAGGGGTTGGTTTTCGTCCACTTCTTCAAAATGGATCGTGGGATAGTGTTCATCGCCGGAATTATCACCCGTATTTTTACCACTGACGGCATTGACCGAATTGGGACGCAGGTATGATTTTTTTGTGGCCTGCCCTACCGCGGCCTGAATCTGCGCCCGGAGCGCCCGCGTGCTCCAGCCTTCGGGGTAATGCACATAAAAGAGGGGCGTGCCGGTATCCTGGCAGATGGGCGTGGAATTGGCACGCGCCATTTCCACATTTTGGATGATCGTATCCAGCGCGCCAGCCGCTGCAGACCCTGCTTCTTCTTGCGCCAGTGAAGTGCGTAATTTTTCTTCCACATCTGGGGGCAAGTTGGTGGCTGTCAGGCGCACCAGTTCGAGAATATTTTGGGTGAGATCAGGTTGCATGGAAACCTCCAGTGTTTAATAGCCAGTTATTAGTAACCAGTGGTCAGCATCCAGACTGCTGACTGAATACGGGTCACTGGCTACTAATTATGGCTATATCATACCCCAAATCAAATGAATTTGTGAGTAAATTGGATCTATCTCTTGACAAAACCTCCAGCCCATATATAATTATTTATATATCAAGGATTATATTATGTTGAAATACGTCTTACTCGGTTTTCTCAACTATACCCCCATGACGGGCTACGAACTCAAACAATTTATGGATGAGTCCACGGCTAATTTCTGGCACGCCAAACAAAGTCAAATTTATACTACTTTGAAAAAGCTGGAAGAAGACGGGTTGCTGAAATCGCACATCGAGGCTCAGGAGAGCCGACCTGACCGGCGCGTGTACACGATCAACGAGGCGGGCCGCGCCGATTTAAACGATTGGCTGAGCCAGCCTGAAACTGAGCTTCAGCCGCGTAAAGAGGGTTTGCTGGTCAAGCTCTTCTTTTCGGCGGGCAGCGATAAAGAAAAAATGCTCACCCAACTGCGTTTGCTGCGCGATCTGCACCAGCGCCAAATGGAACATTACGAGACCGCCACGCATGCTTTCATCCGCCAGATTGCCGAGGGGATGCCTCAACTCGAAAAAGATGCTCAACTCTGGGATGCCACGCGCCGCTTTGGCGTGCTTTTTGAAGAGATGTTCGTCCACTGGCTGGATGAGACGATTGAAAAAATCGAACAGTGGTAAAGCAATAAAGGTGACAGTCACTTTGGACGTGACTGTCACCTCCAATATAGTTCTCTTTTTTATCTACTAATATAAGAATATATATATAAAATTTCTCATAAGGAATAAATAATGAAAACCACTACTACGATCAATATTCACAAAGCTTTGGTCACCCCCATTGTATTAGGCTTGATGTGGTTTTTCCACAACTGGTCTACGGAAGCCTTTATCTACTTGGCTATCCACGGAAGTTATAGTATTTTGTGGCTTATCAAAGACTCTCTCTATCCAGACAAACGCTTCGAAGAAAAACAGCCTGTAGCTATCGCAATCATCTTCATATTCTTACCGTTGGCTGGATATTATATTGCGCCGTATTTGCTCATCAGCCGCCATATCACATTAGCGCCACCGCTAATCGCCTTTGTGCTTATTTTGTATATCTTCGGCATTTTCTTTCACTATGTAAGCGATGCCCAAAAACATTACACCCTGCAATCAAGAAAGGGACTGATCGAAGAAGGTCTCTTTGCCCGCACCCGCAACCCGAATTATCTCGGCGAGATCATGATCTATGCCGCCTATGCGACTATGTCACAGCACTGGCTTCCCTTCCTGATCTTAGGCGGATGGGTTTTCGGCTTCTTTGTTAGGAATATGCTCTCAAAAGATAAATCATTATCACGCTATCCGCAGTTTGCTGAATACAAGCGGAAGACGGGACTGTTATTTCCGAAAGTGTTTCGATCATAATCTATATAGTGGCAGATTGGTTCAATCTTCAAAATTGAACCAATCTGCCACTGATTTTGGAGAAATTATGTCTACAGAAAAATTTGATGTTGTTGTCATTGGCGCAGGGCTGGGTGGGCTTTCCACCGCTGGCTATCTCGCTAAAGCCGGGAAGAAAGTGCTTGTGCTTGAAAATAACCCCATCCCTGGCGGGTACGCGCAGGAATTCCGGCGCGGCAAATATCGCTTTGAAGCCGCGCTGCACGCCATGGACGGCGTGGCTCCCGGCGGATGGGCATACCGTCAGCTAAAGGATTTGGATGTGCTGGAGCGTGTCAAATTCCATCGCCTTGACCCATTCTATACGGCGCGCTACCCGGAACATGAGATTGTCGCTCATGCCGATCTGATCGAGTACGAAACAGAGTTGTTTCGCCATTTTCCGCATGAGAAGGAGGGGATTCGCGCCATGTTCTCGGAGATGCTGGAAATCTTCTGGCAGGTGCGTCGTTTTGCCGCTGATGGTGAAAATGAGACCCGCCCGCCTGTCGAAGAGATGCCCACGCATTTTGGAAAAATGCTGGAGGCTATGTCGATGAGTCTCGAAGATTTTATCGCGCGCTTCATTAGAGATGAAAAATTGATAGGCGTTTTTACCACCTTGTGGCCCTATTATGGCTTGCCGCCCAAACAACTCAATGCGGCGACCTTTATTTTCCCTGTGATCAGTTTTCATCTCTTTGGCGGATTTTACCCCGAAGGCGGCAGCATGGCGATCAGCCGCGCCCTCGAGAAAACGATTGTCGAATATGGCGGCGAGATTCGCTATCGTCAAAAAGTCAACAAAATTCTGATCGAAAATGGTTTGGCAGTTGGCGTGGAAACGGAAAAAGCTTTACGCGTGGATGCCGATGTTGTTGTCAGCAATGCCAATACGCCGGATACGCTGCTCAAATTTGTGGGACGGGAAAACCTTCCTAAAGGGTATCAAGCCAAAATCGAGTCCGAAGCGAATTCCATCGCCTCGCTTTGTGTTTTCCTCGGGCTGGACCGCGATCTCGTTGCTGAAGGTTTCCATCATCATGAGCTATTCTTATATGATGATTATGATCCCGAAGCAAATTATCAAAATATGTTGGCGGGTAACTTTGGCAAGGGGATGGGCGTCAGTTGCTATAATGTGCATGATTCCTCCTGTTCGCCGGAGGGCACTACTATCCTGGCGTTGATTTCGATGGCAGATTGGGATACCGACAACCAGTGGGGAACGGGCGGCAATCTGGAGAATTACAGTAAAAATCCGCAGTATCTTGAATTGAAGGAAGCTGCGGGTGATGCGTTGATCGCGCGTGCCGAAGAGTTGATCCCGCGTCTACGAGATTCGATTGTCCACAAAGAAATTGCCACCCCGCTGACAAACTGGCGCTACAGCCAGAACCCCGGCGGTGGGATTTACGGCTCGGCGCAGTCGGTGGATAATATGTACTTCAACCGCCTGAACGCCAAAACGCCGATCCCCAATCTCTTTTTGGCGGGCGCCTGGGCATTCGGCGGCGGGATGAGCGCGGCGACCCTTTCGGGGCGTGAGACTTCGCGCTTGGTGAAGGGGTATCTTGACGGTGACGAACTGGAGTTTTTGATGAATGTGGAACTGCCAGAAGACAGCGAACAGAAACCCGTAGAATCGGGAAGCAGTAGAGAGTTGTCTGCGAGTACAAAAGGTCAGCTGCCCGCAACAACGCTCAAAGCCATTGGCTCCGGGCGCGAGATCGCGCTTGATAAAATCGGCAAGCCTGCCATGCTGCTCTTCCACACGCAAGAGACGGCGGAGCAGGCAGCGAAAGTGAACGCCGCCGTCCGTGACGTGGCGCGTTTTGCCAAAGCCGAAAATCTCTTCATCGCCAATGTGGTTGATCTGCACAGCGTGCCGAAACTTTTCCGCAACTTTGCCGAGCGCGCCATGAAAAGCTCTTATGAGGAAGCCGCCGCAAACCTGCCCGCGGGCTACGCCTCCGAAGATTATGTCATCATCCTGCCCGATTGGGACGGCGAAGTCACCAAAGCCGCCGGGCTGAAGGATGTCAATCAGATGGCAGGCGTGGTCATGTTAGACGCAGATGGGAATCTTATTGGTGTCTATCAGGGTGAGGCTGCAGTAGAAAGCGCACTCGATCTTGTGAAGAGCGCTTTTTAGGAGAATAGAATGTCAGGCATCGCTATACCCAAACTTGTCAGATTGCCCGTTTGGGCTAAATTACTTTTCTCTGCCCTGTCGGGGATTTTACTCACAGCCGCCATGCCGGGATTCGACATCCCCTTTCTGGGCTGGATTGCCCTTGTGCCTTTACTCGTGGCGATAGGCATTTCACCGCCCAAAGAGCATTACGCTCTCGCCCTGCCTTTTGGCGTGATTCTGTCCATTGGGGTGCATAACTGGTATCCAAATATTTTTCCACCTGTTTTGGGTTACTTTTTGATTTTGGCTGTGGGAAGCTTCTACGCCGGCATCATTCAACTCGGCGCGTGGCTGCAAACGCGCTTATCTGGGGCGCTCAAACTGCTGGCACTGCCGGTAGCCTGGTCAGCGGTAGAATTCATCAAATTCATCGCCCCCGTTGTGGAAGATTGGTGGTTTGTGCTGCTCGCTAAATCTGCGTGGCGTTTTCCGGCCGCCTTGCAGGTTTTGAGCGTGGGCGGCTTTCCTGCGTTGAGCTTTATCATCATGCTGGCGAATGTAGTAATCGCTTCGCTCATGTTGGAAGGTTTAAAAGTTGAAGGTTGGAAAGTTGGCTTGAGAACAAGATTAACTGCTCTGGCTTTTGTTGTAGTTGTATTAAGTTGGGGAGGGTTTTCTATGCCCAGGCCTCCTGATGATACCTTCGCTATTGCTGCGCTGACAGATTTGGCCAACCAGGCCCCTGATATTCTCGCCACGGGCGAATTTGATGGCACGCGCGCCAATACGCCTGAGACTTCTCAAGCCATCTTCGACCTTGATGCCGGGCTGACGCGTTCGGTTGCTGACCAGAATCCCGATTTCATTGTCTGGCCGGAGAACGAGTTTGCAGACGCGGATGATGCTTATTTCATGGGTCAACTCCAAGAATTAGCAACCGAGATGGGCAGCTATATCGTCGCCGATGTAGTATGGAATGCTCCCAGCGGGATGCACGACACGGCGTTGATGGTTTCCCCCGCGGGCGTAGAATCGGGCCGGAGAGCAAAGATCAACACGACTTCTGGCGAGGAAACCGCCGGATTCGTACCGGGGCCGCGTGACTATCCCGTCTTCACATCTCCCTATGGAAAAGTTGGTCTGGCGGTTTGCTGGGATCGGCATCGGCTCGATATCACGCGTGAACTGGCCCGCAATGGTGCAGAGATCGTGTTGATGACCGTAGATGATGATTTTGACGCCAACCCGAACTTCCCCCCCTTCCATGCCTCGGATGGCGTTTTCCGTGCCGCAGAAAATCGGGTGGCGATGGGCTTGGGTACAACCAGCGGCATCTCGCTGGTGATTGACCCCTACGGGCGCATTACCGCCGAAGGAGAGATCAATGCGTCCGGGGTGATTATTGGTGAAACTTTTATCGCTGAAGGCGAAACACTCTACACGCGTTTTGGCGATTGGTTCGGCTGGTTAATGGTTGCGGGGCTGATCGTGTTGCTGAGCCTGGCTTTGTTATCCCACATTATCCCAACATAACCCACATATTTCCCACAAAGCATAAAGATTGGAATGAACAGAATTGGCGTTATGAAGTTAAAAAATTAGCAATCCACTGCGCAAAAAGACGGTTATCCGGTGTGCCGCTGTCGAGCGAATCGAGTGCCTGGACATAAGGTTCTGCCCCCACAATTCTTTTACGAGTATCTATGATCGCGCGCATCAGACCAGGCGTGAATTCGGGGTGTCCCTGAATGCCAAAAACTTGATTGTCGATGCTGAAAAAGAGATTCGGACAAAAATCATTGCCGCCGAGTAATTCGGCTTCGGGCGGCAATTGTGTTACCTGATCTTGATGGACGAAATACAATGCACACGAATCCGGGACTGCGTTCATCCAAATTTTTGGGACATTGATATTAAACGTCTTCAAGCCCAACCCCCAGCCTTTTTCGGATTTGGCCGCGCACCCACCTAGAGCATGCGCTAAAATCTGATGCCCGAAACAAATCCCAACCAGTCGCTTCCCCGCCTGAAAACTGGCACGGATGAATTCCATCAATTGGGCAATCCACGGATCGGGGTCATAAACACCCCGGGGACTGCCTGTAATCAGATAGGCATCGCACGCGTCCAGCGTGGCCGGAAATTCGCCCTGGGTAATGGCATAGCCCGTATATGAAAATGGCGGGCTGGTCTGTTCCAAAAAGCGGATATAGGCATCAACGGGCGTGGTATCCCAGTCGATTTTAATTTTGTCAGGCGGAAATGCATCCAAGATGCCAATATTCAACATGCTCTACTCCAATCTATCCGTGGAAATCATTCAAACCAAGAGACAATCACAAATTTGCCAATCAAGTGTCATCATCAGAAGCAGCAACGAAATCTATGAATCCATTCTGTCCCGAATGAAGTTATCAATTCTCTTCTCAATCTCCGGGTCAAGTTCTGGTTTTTCGTAACTTTCCAGCCGGGTACGAACAACTTCTCCGGCCCGCGTGAGGGCATCTTTGCTGCCTTGTTGCACCCACTCGTTATACCCCAGACGATTGAATAAAGTGGTGTCAAAATGTTCATCCCGGAAATGTTCAAAAGTCGATGGATGACTAAGGAATTCGCCCCCAGCGCCGACTTCTTTGATCGTGTCAAAATCAATCGTCGCATCGGAGATCGTCACCGGGCGCAAAATACGCTTGACCATGGCAATGATTTCCTCATCCAGAATGAATTTCTCATAGCTCATCGAGAGATAGGATCCCAGAATCCCGCAAGAATGTAACAGGAAAGTAGTCCCAGAGCGCATGGCTGTTAACATGCACATCGCCGATTCAATCCCGGCTTGCATATCGGGGATGTGCGCATCGGTGAGATTTCCCCCGCTGCGCCCCGGTACGCTATAAAACTGGGCCATTTGCGCGTTCGCTGAAACAAAGATCGAAGTCTCTGGCGCGCCAATGGATAGATTTCCGCTGCGCATATCGGTGGTGCCGGGAATATTGCCAAAAATGACGGGCAGTCCCGGGGTAATTAATTGCGTAAGCACCAGCCCCGAAAGAATCTCGGCATTCTGCAGCACAATCGTGCCTGCCAGTGTGATTGGGCCGGTGGAGCCAGACATCATCAGGTTCTCGAACATAATCGGCTGATTATGTTCTGCATAGGCCACAATCGCCCCGGACATATTCTCATCCCACACCAGCGGCGAGATGGGGTTGATTGTCGGCAGGATGACATACTTGTCTTGAATGAATTCCTTTCCACCCCACAAGAAACTTGCCATCTCAATGGCATCTAGCGCCGCGCGCACCGGAACCACAGATCCCATAAAAGGTTTATCGGAATAGGTCAGATTGGCTTGCATCATATACAGATACGCATACTCAGAAGGCACATCGCCGGGGTCAATCATCTCGTAGCCCAGCATGTCGATATGCTCAGATGTATGCACAAGCTTGCAAAAATTGATATAGTCACCCAGCGTGCCCTGGCGCTGCTCACCGCTGGCATTCGTGATGAAAGGTGCGCCATAACCCGGAGCAAACACCGGATCGCCGCTGCCCACAAGAACGCTTTTCTCCAGATTGCGCGCCGTGATTTTGAACTGACGCGGCACAGTTTCCAGAGCTTTCGTGAGTTGATGCTGTTTAAAGAACACCGTTTGTCCATCCACCTTAAAACCATGTTGCTTGAAAACCTGTAAAGCCTTGGGCGCCTGAAAAACTACCCCTATTTCGCTCAGAATACGCAGCGAAGACGCGTGAATTTTCTCTAACTCTTCTCTTGAAAACCGCTGTAACTGATCGGACATGATGCTTGCTCCTGTGTGGTTTTTTTATGTGGAATTCCGCTACCGCAAGCGGGTTGATGGCATGGCTAATTCTACTCGCATTAAGCCCTGATGGTATAATCCACTTCATTATTGATGAGGTGATAAATGCTAGATTTAGACCTGACAACCCTGATCTCACGCCTGATTGTGTTAGCAACCGCCTTTTCGGTGCATGAATTCGCTCACGCCTGGACGGCAAATTACTTTGGTGATGATACCCCGCGTCTCAACGGACGGCTGACCCTCAACCCGGCGGCGCATCTCGATCCGTTAGGATCACTGATGCTGATCGTGGCCGGCTTCGGCTGGGCAAAACCCGTGCAGGTAAACCCCTATGCCTTGCAACGCCGCTCGCCCGCCGCGCTGATGTGGGTGGCGCTGGCTGGCCCCATGTCGAATTTACTCATGGCAATCGTCGCCGCGCTTCCCTTGCGCCTGGGGTTGAACGCTGCCTATGCTGTGTATCCCGGCAATTTTGCGCTTGCCACGCTATCTGAGTTGTTATACGATTTCGTCTTCATCAATCTCTTATTGATGCTCTTCAATTTGCTGCCCATTTCGCCATTGGATGGCGATAAAATTGCCGACTATCTGCTGCCCCCTGCCGGAAAAGATATTCTGGCAAATATGCGCCCCTACGGCCCCATGATCTTAATGCTGGTCATCGTCGGCGGCCCGTATATCGGTATTGATCTATTTCAGTGGATCATCTTCCCCCCGCTTCGGTTCTTGTACAGGCTTCTGGTAGGCTTCTAAATGAACAGCATTCGCTACCGAACGCGCCAATTTTGGTTTGCGTTCAGCGCTGCACCACTCAACCAAGAACAAAAACAAAGCGCACACGAGCTGCTGACCCCCGCGCAAATGACATTGTTTTCACGCATGCAAGCCAGCGAACAGCGTCATAGCCTGCGCGTATTACAAACGCTCCAGCAGGAGGGCCAGACCAACCCCGATCTGCTGATTGCCGCCCTGCTGCATGATATTGGCAAAATCCGCTTCCCGCTGCGCTTATGGGAGCGGGTTTTTGTTGTTTTGGGGAAGTTGATATTTCCGCGGCGGAGTGTTGCCTGGGGGGAGAATCCATCCCGAGGGTTGGCACGCCCCTTTGTGGTGGCTGCGCAGCATCCCGACTGGGGGGCTGATCTTGCCCAACAAGCAGGTACCACCCCCGGGGCGGTAACGCTCATCCGCCGTCATCAAGAAAAAATATCTACACATAATCCACACTCACCGGAAGACCATCTGCTGAAATTACTGCAAGCCGCAGATGATCGCCATTAGAAAGGCTGCTCATGAAATTAAAACTGGCAATTATTGGCCTGGGACAGATCGGCGCTTCGCTGGGTATGGCGTTGGGCGAAGGGCAGAATCCCGTTCGGCGCGTTGGTTTTGACATTGACCTGAAGGTAGCCGCTCAGGCAAAAAAGAATAACGCCATAGACGAAACGGCGCGCTATGCAGAAGATGCCGTTGCCGATGCCGACGCGGTGATTATCGCGCTGCCACTCGATGCGGTCTGCGAGATGATTGAGCTGGTCGCTCCAGCAATGAAGAGCGGCGCCATCTTGATGGACACAGCCCCGGTAAAATCGCGCATCGCCGAATGGGTGGCCGCGGTATTACCAGAAAACTGCGCTTATGTGGGCCTGACTCCCTCGGTAGCCCAACAGTATTTACTCAGCGACCAAAAGGGGATTGAAGCAGCCCGTGCCGATCTTTTCCGCGGCGGCATCATTGCCATCTCTACATCGCCACAGAGTAATTCAAAAGCCATTAAACTGGCTGCCGATCTTGTGCGCCTGATAGAGGCTACGCCGCTCTTTGCCGACATCGTCGAACTTGACGGTATTATGACCGCTACACACGTGATGCCCCAATTTTTGGGGGCGGCGCTGCTCAATGCCACTGTCGATCAGCCGGGGTGGCGCGAAGCCCGCAAACTGGCCGGGCGCGCCTACGCCGAAGTATCAGGCCCGATTGCCCATTTTGGCGATTCCGCTTCACTCACCAGCATCGCCAGGCTCAACCAGGAAAATACGCTGCGTATGTTGGGTAGCCTTATCGCTGCGTTACAGGCGTTGCGTGAAGATATCCAGCATGATGACTACGATGCTCTCGCCGAACGCCTGGAACGTGCCTACGCAGGGCGTGAGCAGTGGTGGCAAGAGCGCCTGGAAGCCGATTGGAGCGCTGAAGACCGTCCCCAACTTGAAACACCCGTTGCCAAAAGTGTCTTTAGCAATTTGCTGCGTTTTGGCGGCAAACCACCCCGCCGCGAAGAGTGACGATTGAAAGAAGCTTATTGTTATATCGTCGAATGCAGTGATGGCACACTCTACACCGGCTGGACAACCGACCTGCAGCGCCGGGTAGCGGCCCACAACGCCGGGCGTGGGGCGCGCTACACCAAAACGCGCCGCCCGGTAGTACTCGTCTATGTGGAACCCCAGCCCGACCGCTCAACAGCCCTCAAACGCGAACGTGCTATCAAAAAATTGCCGCGTGCAAAAAAGAAGCAACTTATCGAAAATATGTCACAGGTTGAAAGTTGAAAGTTACAGGTTAGAACAATGGACCCTCAACTTTTAACCTTTAACCTGCCAACACTCTAACTTTCCCACCGAATCGAGGAGCCAATGACCGACAAACTCACCTGGATTGACGAAGAACTACAAAACCTGCACAACGCCGGGCTTTATAACCATATCCGCACACTGGGTTCTCCGCAAGGAGCCTGGCTGGTTGTCGATGGCAAAAAGGCGCTTAATTTTTGTTCCAACAACTACCTGGGATTAGCCAATCACCCCCGGCTGGTGGCCGCCGCTAAAAAAGCTATGGATCAATATGGCGTTGGCCCCGGAGCCGTGCGCACCATCGCCGGGACGATGGACATGCACGTTAAGCTGGATCAACGCCTGGCTGAGTTCAAGGGTGTTGATGCAGCCATCACCTTCCAATCGGGATTTACGGCTAATTTAGCTGTCATTCCCGCCCTTGTCGGCAAAGAAGATGTCATCTTCTCCGATGCGCTCAACCATGCCAGCATCATCGATGGCTGCCGCTTGTCGCGGGCCAAGATCATCGCCTACGAACATGCCAGCGCCACCGATCTTGAGCTACAACTCAAAGCCCATCGGGCAAACTTCCGCCGGGCGCTGGTTGTTACCGATGGCGTTTTCAGCATGGATGGCGATCTGGCCCCGCTCGATGAAATCTATGCCGTAACGCAAAATTATGAAGCTATTCTCATGGTCGATGATGCCCACGGCGAAGGCGTGGTTGGCAAGGGCGGGCGCGGCATTGTCGATCACTTCAAACTGCACGGCAAAGTCGATGTTGAAGTTGGCACGATGTCGAAAGCCTTTGGTGTGATGGGCGGTGTCGTGGCGGGCAACGCCAAAGTGGTTGAATGGCTCAGGCAGCGTGGCCGGCCCTTCCTGTTCTCGTCGGCGATGACCATTCCCGATGTGGCCGCCTGTCTCGAAGCTGTCGATATGCTTGAAGAATCTACCGAGCTGGTCGACAAACTCTGGGATAATGCCAACTACTTCAAAAAAGAGATGGCAACCCTGGGCTTCGATACCGGGAAAAGCGTGACCCCAATCACCCCGGTGATGCTTGGCGAAGCGCCCCTGGCGCAGGAGTTTAGCCGCAAACTTTACGAAGCAGGCGTGTTCGGCATGGCGCTGGGTTTCCCCACTGTGCCGCGCGGTAAAGCCCGCATCCGGGTGATGATCTCCGCTGCGCACGCGCGCGAAGACCTTGATCTGGGGCTGGAGGCTTTTTTGCGAGTTGGTCGCCAGCTTGGTGTGATTGCCTAGATTTACCAGACTGGACAGGTTTTTCAACGTACCGCCGTTCGGAGTGCTACTCGAATAACCTGTCCAGTCTTAATTGTCTATGCCCACGAATCTGCCCCCCGACTACTATAAAGCCGAGAAACAATTCCGCGAGGCTGCCACCAATCAGGAGCGTATTGCCTGGCTGGAAGAAATGTACAGCATTGTGCCCAAACACAAGGGCACCGACCATCTGCGGGCTGATCTGCGGCGCAAACTCTCGAAATTGAAAACGGCATCTGAAGGGGGAAAAGGCGCGGCGCGGCAAAGTTCAGCATATCATATCGATACAGAGGGGGCGGGACAAGTGGTGGTGTTGGGACCTGCCAACGCAGGGAAATCTGCCCTGGTGGCAGCACTGACCAATGCCGATCCCGAGGTGGAGGCCTATCCCTTCAGCACTTGGGTACCCACCCCGGGGATGTGGAAAATTGAGAATATTCAGGTGCAACTCATCGACACTCCGCCGCTGGACGCCGATTTTGTAGACCCCGAACTCTTCAATCTCATCCACCGCGCCGATATGGCCTTATTGATTGTAGATTTGCTCGCCGATCCTATCGGTCAGATTGAAGATACTCTGGCGCTGCTGGCCGAGCGTCGCATTGTGCCCGAATATTTGCGCGACGAATATGAAGACGAATTGCGTATGAAGATCATGCCAATCATTGGCGTGGTAAACAAAACCGATACCGACGCGCAAGATAAAGACTTTGAAGTCTTGTGTGAACTGCTCGAAGGGGAAGAATGCCCACTGATCCCCATATCGGTGATGAAAGCGCGCAATTTTGGTCGTCTGGCACAGTCAGTTTACAGAAACTTGGGTATTATGCGCGTGTACTCGCGCCCTCCCGGAGCTGAACCTAACTTCAACTTGCCCTTTGTGCTCCAACATGGCAGCACCGTGGAAGATTTTGCCGAGAAAGTGCATCAGGATTTTAAAGAAAATCTCAAATCGGCGCGGGTTTGGGGCAGTACTACTTTTGAGGGGCAAATGGTCAGCCGCGATTATGTACTCTCCGAAGGCGATGTAGTGGAGTTGAAAACAGACCGATGAATATCACCTACCACCCTATCGGCATCATCCACAGCCCATTTATCGAAATTGAGGGTATGCCCATCCAACCCACGGGAGCGCAAGGCATCCGCGGGGAGGTGGAAGTGCATCCCGAATTCCAGGATGGGTTGATCGATCTGGATGGATTTTCG
>JACNJM010000207.1:97-13436 GCA_014382605.1 Anaerolineae bacterium | reverse complement strand
GCGGCATGGTAGACCCCGGCGGCCTCGACTATAATCAGGCCAACCTCGCCAATGACATTGTACAAGGCGCCGTGAAGCGCTAGTCAGGTTTCTTTCATCTAGAACTCCGATATTTTTGAAATCTCGGAGTTCTTTCGTCGTATCTCCAAACACATTGGGCATGTTTATACCATCGAACCCGGCCTGATGGTGGAAGGCTACGGATATATCGGTCTGGAAGAAGATGTACTCGCCACCGAGAACGGCGTCGAATATCTCTGCCCGCCGCAGCGTGAATTGATCCTTATTGTGCCATAACCCCGGATGGCAAACGCATCATCGCCGAGGGTGCGGCGGGCTTGTACTTCTTCGAGTTGGTGAAATGAGCGCTATTGGTGTTAACAGGGTTTGGCGGGCGCGCTTTAGGGCCTGATTCGCCTCCCACAATCACCCAATCCATATTTATCAGGTTCAGGGTATACAAAGGGCCTAGCAGAGGCTCCAGCGAGAGGAACTTAACTCTTGCATGAGTCTCTCGCAAACAATCACATCGCCTTTTCATGCGCCTTGAAAGCCCCGCGTAAAATATCATCGGCTACCTGCCAGATAAAGTTGGCTTTTTCTGTGAAATTGTTGGTCATTGAAGGTGAACCCCGTATGCGTTATGTTGTGTTTTTCGTTTCCGAGTATATCTAACGCGATACTTGCCGGTTGAGAATTGGTGGAGCGCACATTTCCCCTAGAATGGTAGTTTGTGTTTAATCGTCGAGATGGTAAGTGTGATAGGAGTTTTTGCAGGGATTTCCCCAGGCAATGTGCATCTCGCGGGCGGTCAGGTCAATCACCATCGCATTGATGGTCTTTTCGCTATCTAGCAGATGCCCTTCGCCAAAGTCGTGCTTGCAGATTGAATTCGGATAATTAACATGGTCGCGCTGGATGGCTTGAAGAGATTGGATCGTATGCCTTTTAGATTGATTCAATAATCGCAAAGCTCGAAAATAACGAATGCGGGATGAGATCAGCTCTTCCGGCTCATTCTCGATTTCCTGCATATTTGCCGATAGGTAGTTGTTGGTATGCACAACGTATCCATCCTTATTATAGATGATGGAAAAACGTCGCGCGGATACTTCTACACTATAAATTTCTCCGCTTTCATGAACGATTAGATGATTGTAGCCTGCAGCGCGATGCGGAATGAGTGTCCGTTTGATCGCACCGCCAGGTGTCTTGGCCGCCAGCACAGCACGCGACACCACCAGCCTGGGAATGCCAATACGGGAATCATTCGGATATACAGTATCGATCAGTTGCGCAATCCCATGGGCATTAAACCCAATATTGGGAATTAAACCACCATAAGTCATCGCTAAATAAGGGGGGGCATCCTTTGGTTTGGCCTGGATGACAAAAACATCATTTTCGTCATCAGGAATCCAATCTTCGTTGTGGGCCGCTAAAACATGACCGTCTGCTGTGCACTCGTCACTAACGGCCATACTGGTACAACGCGTCAGATGTAAAGCGTCTATTGTTACAGCTTCCATTACATTCAATACAACCAGTTCGTCGAAGGAAATATTAGCGCCTTCTGCCATCCCCTGCATCTCATCAACATACTGCGGATAATGTTCCTGAGCAAATGGCAAATATTTACGTGCCTGGATCTGGGCGCCTTCCCACGTTAGTTCCAACTCTTGATAAGCTGCTTGCAACAATTTACGTGCATTCTCGATGCTGTGCCGTACATTTTCACGACGCGATTCACCTATTTGTTGACCCATTTCACGATAGGTTCCAAATACTCGGACCAACGGTGGAGGTTTGGAGTGAACAAACGTTTCAGAAAGATTTTCTAACTGAGTCATACTGATTCTCCTGATAATACAAACCTGCCCCGGAAATCACCGGGGCAAGTTGATTATGCTCCTGAGATGTGATAAATTGCTGGCTCCCATATCGTTTTTCAAAGCCCTAAGAACAAGCTTTTTCAAAGAACTCGACCAATCGCAAATAGAGAGTGCGTTGATTTTCTACCTTATAGATGCCGTGCCCTTCATCTTCGAAAGTAAGCCGCTCATATACAATGTCATGCTGTTTGAGCGCTTTGACCACATCCTCCACATTCTGCGGCGTGACGTTGGGATCCTGCCCACCCTGAATGATAAGTAAATTGCCCTTGATATTCTTCACGAAATGGATAGGGGAACGTTCGTAGTATCGCTCCGGAACTTCATCCGGCTTGCCGCCAATCATCTCTTCGCTGTACGGACGAATATCCGGGCGGGTGGTTTCATAGTCCACAACCAGATCGGTCATGCCACAAATGGGAGCTGCCGCAGCGACAATCTCTATCGGGAAGTGAGTGATGGCCCACCAAGAGGAGTATCCACCGTAGGATGTGCCTGTCATGCCGATCTTGCCTGCTTCGGCGATGCCTGCTTCGACTAAAGCTTCGATGCCCGTACGCAGGTCTTCCTGTTCACGGCCGCCCCAGCCGTCTTCCAGAATGGATTGCTGGAAAGGCAGCCCATAGCCTGTGCTGCCACGATAATTCGGGTCAAGCACGTTGAAGCCCTGGCTCACAAAGAATTGGATCTGGGCATTGAGAAAATCTGGGCTGTGATAGGTCGGCCCGCCATGCACATAGACAATCGTCCCGCGAGCTTCGGTTGATGGACGATACAGCCAGCCGTGGATAAACAGGCCGTCCACCGAGTTCCAGCGAAAATCTTCTGCCGGGGCAAGCTGTTCGGGCTTTAGTGATGTGCGTTCCCACACACGCGTCAGTGTGACGAATTTCTCTGGAATTGGGTTCTCGCGCTCAAAGCGCACCACATCTCCCGGCTGGCGGGCGCTATAGTAGAAGCCAACCCATGCGCCGTCCGGCGTGGGAGCCAAAGGAATGAGGTTGCCTTTTTGGGCGGATACGAAAACTTCATACCCATTCTCAAGGTTTAAAAATGAACTGTGCACGCGTCCTTGAATATTTTCCACAACCACAGCTTCGTCACAACCTTCAGGCACAAAAGCGAATTGAATATCACGGGATGGGTTGTCGATAATCCAGCGCACATCTGTTCCACCTAAAGTCCAGATGCCGAGCCTGCGGTAAGTGTCCGCTTCGGCCAGCACTAGAACACGCTCTCCATCGGGATGCCATTCCGCAAATACTTTTCGTTTCTCACCAAAATTAAACACCTCGTGGTCATCCGAGCCGTCAATGCCCACCAGCCAGATCTGCCGTCCCGCAGGGTGCAGGTCATTGCGGAAGTACAGGATATGCGTGCCCTGCGCATTCAATTTGGCTTCGGTGTAACCGCCTACATCCTGGCGTGCCAACGGGATACGCTCGCCGCCGTCGAATTCGTGCCGATAAATATAGGTTTCTTCTAGCTCTTCGCCAGTCTCAGGATGTCTGTTGGCAGCGTATACTAGCCAGTTTTCACGGGGATGCAGTGTACCGCCACGGATGTAGTAATTCGGCTCGGGTTCGGTCAGCGGGTTCAGGGTCAGGGGCGATGCGAGCTCAACGCGAAATAGTTGCACACGCTCGTCGCCGTCTTTGTCTTGCTCCACAATAACGGCCTGGCTATCTGGTGTCCACGAAACCAGGAACGTGTTCTGATTGGTATCTGTCAGGCGGGTGGGCGGTTCCGAGCCGTCGGTGGGCGCCACGTAGACATCTGCCGCCGGGCCGGTGTGGAACCACGTCCAAGCCACCCACTTACCGTCACGGGAGACCTTCGGCCAGAGTTCGTCGTCGATGCCCGGCAGCGTGAGCAGGGCATCCAAGTAGTTTTCGGGTTTCATGATTTCACCAATTCCCTTTCAGCGGATGCCATGATAACGTCCAGCTCTCTGGATTGAAACTCGCTTAGCGGCTCAACCTGATGCTCGCGCAAAATACGTTCGGACTCGGCCTGAGCCTGCTCGGCAAAACCCCGGCGACCACCCGTATCCCAGCTTTCCCAGCTTCCGTGCTCGGCCAGTTGGGTGATGAACATCTCACCGCCCCTCAGGTGCTTCACGGTGTGCTTCTGGTCAAGGAAGTTGCGGCTGCCATTCATGACCTTTGCAATCACGTCCACCGCCAGGGTATCTTCATCGGCAACGAAACCGCGCCGCACGCGATGGATGCTGCCCGCGAACTCGTTGTCGGCTACCATCTGGGCATAGGTGCTGAGCGAACCAGCTTCCATCTCGCCAATGCCAGAAAGTTCATCCGCACCGGCCAGCGCCGGGATGACTGCGTTGAGCGCACGCTCGAAGCCGTTCTGAATGTCGAGGGAGTGGGAATTTGTCGAAAAGCCGTAAACGTTGACCGGCAATCCATAACGATGACCAAGCTGCACGGTCCCGGCGGATGCGAGTCCCATCTCAATCCCACCCCAGATGGCGATGCCGGTGCGCGGATCCATCATGGCCAGGCGTCCGCAGAAGACCAGCGGCAATCCGGGGTGAGCGAGTTGCGCCAACACCAGCGAGCCCAGCACTTCAGCGGCCTGCTGGGCAATGGCTCCAGCGATGGAGAAGGGTGCAGTCGCCCCAGCGGTAGGACAGGGCAGCGGCGCAAAGGGGATGCCCTGTCGGGCGATCTCAAGTATGGCTTCGACTTCGTGGTCAGGGAAGGCCAGCGGGCTGACGGGCGAAACGCTCAGGGTCAGCACTTCGGAGGCGGGGCCGAGCACTTCGGCCATGCGCACGGCGTATTTCACTTCTTCGGCAACTTGCACGCCGGGGCCTTGCAAGGGCTTGGTGGTGAAGGGCATGGCGTGGCGGTACATCGCCAGCGACATCAATTCGCCCGGCACATCGGAGGGGGTGAAGAAGGGATTTATGGTGTTACAGTTGGGTAGGGCATCCAGCAGGCGGGTAGCATCACGTACGTCTTGCAAGACGGCGAAGCGATGCTCATCGGTTGCTGGGTTATGGATATCCCGCGCGCCACCCAGATTGTGGAAGTTGAGCAAGCCATCGCCGATGGTTTTAATCGCACCATTGCGCCCGCGCACAGTGACTTGCGGCGGGCATTTGGCCAGGCAGTCCTCGACCAGTTCAGGCGGCAAGCAGACGCGGTCATTTTCAATGGTTGCGCCTGCGTCGGTCAGCATCTGGCGCGCGCCAGGGTGGGTCAAGATGATGCCGACTTCGTTCAGGATGCGCAGGGTTGCCTGATGCATGGATTCGATTTCATTGTCGCTTAGGAAATTTAGGATGTTCATATTATTTCTGTTTTTTTCACTACGGAGTTACAAAGACACAGAGTTTTTTCGGGAAACTTTTTCACCAATATCTCAGCGGCTCTGTGTCTCAGTGGTTTATCTCTTCTACAGGACCTATATCTTCAAACAAGCCGCCTCGTGCTCCGCAGAAATCTCCACATACGGCGGGTCGGTCTTTTTACATTCATCCGTTGCAATCGGGCAGCGCGGATGAAAACGGCAGCCGCTGGGTATGTCAATCGGGTTGGGCACTTCACCTTGCAGGATGACGCGCTGGCGGCGTTTACGCGGATTGGGCACCGGCGCGACCGAGACCAATGCCTGCGTATACGGATGGCGCGGCTCTTTGAGCACTTCCACCGTGGGGCCAAGTTCCACCACACGGCCCAGGTACATGACCGCCATGCGGTCGGTGAAATACCCGGCGGTTGCCAGATCGTGAGTTGTGTAGATGATGGTAATATCGCGCGCCTTGCGTAGGGATTGCAGCAAAGTCAGGATGTCGGCGCGGATGGACACGTCGAGCATCGAAACCGGCTCATCGGCCACCAGCAGTTCCGGCTCCAACACCAATGCCCCCGCAACCACTACGCGCTGACGTTGACCGCCCGAAAGCTCGTCCGGGTAGCGGCTCCAGAAATGGTCTGCCGGGGCCAGTCCGCAGTCTTCGAGCGCTGCGCGCACACGGGCTTCTTTCTCGTTTGCGCGCAGCCCCAGGTTGTGGATTTCCAGTGGTTCGACCACGATCTCCCAAATGGTCTGGCGAGGATTGAGGGATTCGTATGGATCCTGGAAAACCATTTGTGCACGTCGGCGCAGGGACAGGATTTGTTTGCGTCGGCTCAAGCGACCGAGTCCATCTCCGTTCTTCCCGGATCTGAGCCTGCCTGTTGCCCAATCGGACACATCATGCCCATCAAACAGGATGCGCCCCTTTGTGGGTACTTGCAAGCCCAGAACATTCATACCTACGGTGGTCTTCCCCGAACCGGACTCACCAACCAACGCCAGGATCTCGCCCTGTGCCACAGTAAAGCTGACACCGTCCACCGCATGCACAACCTGTTTTGGACTTCGCTTTATCCTGTCTATGAACTTGCGCGTGACCGGGAATTGTTTGTATAGGTCTTCGATTCGAAGGATGGGTATTTTTTCCATGATGGCTACTTCCCCTTCACAAGATGGCAAGCGACATAATGCCCCGGCTCGATCTCAACCAACGGCGGCAGCGCCTCTAAGCATATTGGTTCACCGTTGCCGACATGACAACGCGGCTCAAAACGGCAACCGGGCGGCAGGCTATCCAGTCGCGGCGGGTTGCCGGGGATAGAGGCCAGGTCAGAGCCGGGTTCGGCAATATCCGGGAAGGCTTTGAGCAAACGCTGAGTATACGGATGCCCCGGATTGTTGAATATAGTGTCACTGCTGGCGTATTCGGCCACCGTTCCACCGTACATGACCAACACATCATCGCACATTTCAGCCACTACGCCAAGATCGTGCGTAACCAGCACCAGGGACAAGTTAAGCTCGCGCTGTAATTCTTCGAGCAGTTCGATGATTTGGGCCTGAATCATCACGTCCAACGCGGTAGTAGGCTCATCCGCGACCAGGATACGTGGATTACAGGCCAGAGCCATAGCGATGACTGCACGTTGGCGCATCCCACCACTGAACTGGTGCGGGTACTGCTTGCCACGGTTAGCCGTGATGCCGACCAGTTCGAGCAGTCCCCCGGCGCGTTTGCGGGCATCCTGCTTTGAGTTGACGACATTGTGTAATTGCATGGCTTCAATGATCTGGCTTTCAACCGTCCGCACAGGGTTGAGGGCGTTCATGGCGCCTTGGAAAACCATCGAGACATCTTTCCAGCGCACGGCCTGCATCTCGCCTTCGCTGATCTGTAATAAGTCTCGACCTTCAAAAAAAACCTGCCCATTGACGATACGCCCGGCCTCAGGCAGCAGACGCATTAGGCTGAGCATGACTGTGGTCTTGCCGCAGCCGCTCTCGCCAACCAGCCCCAGCGAACGCCCCTGCTCCAGCGAGAAGGTTAGGCCTTCGACTGCATTCAGGGCGACGCCATCATCGGTCAGATAGTTAATCGAAAGGCCGCGCACTTCCAGCGTGGTCATGGAGTCACCTCCGGTGGGGATTCAGACTCCACTAAAAGTGGTTTTGCCAACATCAACGAAATCATATTGCGGGGATTGAACAGGTGATGTGTCTTTAAGCGCGGATTGACGATCTCTTCCAGCGCATTACCGATCAAAATGATTGCCAGGCTGACCCACACGATCGCGATCCCCGGTGGGAGCAGGAACCACCAAGCCTTGCGGCTGATAGCGCGCTCGAATGCAAAGTTCAGCATCATGCCCCAACTGATCAACGTGGGGTCGCCCAGGCCGAGGAAGCTAAGCGTGGATTCGGCAATGATCGAGGACGAAATATCCAGCACGGCTTGCGCGATGATGAGCGGCATAACCTGCGGCAGGATATGCCGAACGATGATGCGGTAGTTGCTGGCCCCCAGCGCACGGGCGCGCAGCACGAACTGCCGCTCTTTGATCGAGAGTACTTGCGAACGCACCAACCGGGCAGTATATGTCCAGTACAGGATGCTGATGACAAGGATGATCTTCCACAGGCCACGCCCCCAGACCGAGATGATGACCAGCATCAGCGGCAAGTCTGGGATGACCATCAGGAAATCGGTGAAGCGCATCAGCGCGTTGCTGACCCGTCCACCATAGTAGCCAGCCGTCAGGCCGACGGTGGTCCCGATGAACATCGAGAAGAAAGAAGAGACAAAGCCGACGATCAGCGAAACGCGCGCACCATAGATCAAGGAACTGAGTACATCTTTCCCGGCATCATCTCGTCCAAGCAGGTGTCCTTCTCCTGGCGGGGCCAAGATGTCAGAAGGCACTACATCCACACGTTCGTTGGGGTCATAGGGCGCCAGCAAGGGCGCAAAAAGGGCCATGATGAGCGCAACGGCCAGCATACCCATGCCTACCAGCGCCATCGGTTTTTTGCGGAAGGTTGTCCAGATTCGGTTTTGTGATTCCATGATAATCCTTCCCTAATCTGGTTTCACGCGCGGATCGAGCGTGGCGTAGAGCAGGTCTGCGACAAGATTGGCGATAATAACGCTGACGGCCAGAAGTAAGAACGTGCCCTGCAGCACGGGATAATCGCGTTTTTGCACAGCATCGAACATCAAACGCCCGATGCCCGGCCAGGAGAAAACAGTCTCCACTTGGATAGCGCCACCAACGGTGTATCCCAGTGTGAGCGCGATGATGGTGACCATTGGTAGCATGGCATTCTTCAAGGCATGGTCGCGAAATATCTGAAAGGCGTTCATGCCCTTGGCCTTGGCTGTCAGAATGAAATCTTCGCTCAGCACCTCGACCACGCTGCTGCGCATGATAAGCATATATTCACTCAGGTAGAGAATCGTCAGCGTTAGCGTAGGCAGTATCAGATGCCACCCTACATCTTTCCAATAAGCAAGGCCATCTTCCGGTTTGAGGCCGGGGGTGACCATCCCACCAATGGGAAAACGTCCACCGGAGATCATTAAAAGGATGATGCCAAAGAAGAAAGTCGGCATAGCCCAGGTAAATAATCCATAAAGCAAAATTCCGGTATCCAGGCTAGTGCCGCGCCGCCAGGCTGCGATCATCCCCAGCGCGATGCCCAGGAAGATCGCCAGAAATTCACCCAGAACGACCAGTACGACAGTCCGCCAGACGCGTTCTTTGAGCAGTTCGGTGACATCCTTGCGCGTGGAAAATGAAATACCCAGGTCACCTTTGAGCAGGTTGCGGATATAAGCCGTGAACTGTGTGTCGAACGCACCCTTCAGGCCTGCTTCCTGGTAACCTTCCTCATTGAACCAGACGGGTTTATCCAGCCCAAAGTTCACCCTGATACGTTCCTGTGATTCAGTCGTCATGCGCGGGCTATGGACAATCAATTTAACCGGATCGCCGGGCAGGATGCGGAAAAGGAAAAAATTGAATACAATCACCGCCAGCAGGGTGGCAACTGCAAAAAAAAGTTTTCGGATTAAATAATCGCTACGCTGCATCAGTATCTTTCTGCAAGGGCGGCCAATGGCCGCCCTTGCAATGCTTGATTGGTTATCGAGCTGGCTTACCCTGTAACAGTGCTGCTTTCCACAGGATATCACCAGTGGCGGTACCGAAACCGGTGAAAAGATCGCTGCGGTATGCCTGGATGTTCTTGGCATTGGTCAGCAAGATGTAGGGTCTATCGTTGAAGAGTTGCTCTTGCATCTCCCAGATCAAGGCGCGTCGCGCCTCGTGATCAACGGTGATGCCCTGCTCGACATACTTCTCTTCGAAGGTTTCATCGCAGTAGCCGCTGTCGCTCCAGCCGCCTTCTTCACGCTGGTCACAGGTGAAAATCAGCATCGCGAAGTCGGGATCAGGATCAAGCCCCCAGCCCCAGTAAACCAGGTCGAAGTCGAAAGCTGGATAGAGGGCGATCAAGCTGTCCTCATCCATCAGGGTGGGCGGGGCGGAAATGCCGACCTGCTCCAGCCCATCTGCGATGATTTCCATGATGCGGGCCACGGTGGAGTCGTCGGTGCCATAGAAGCGGTACTCCAATGGGCTGCCATCCGAATACTCGCGAATACCATCGCCGTCGCTGTCCACGTAACCGGCATCGTCCAGCACCTTGTTACCCGCGGCAACATCGAAGGGGATGTCTACAATGTCGCTGTTGTGCCAGTCACCCATCGAGGCGGGCACGACCGGGCCAAGCGCGTCCGCATAACCAAGATAAGCCACGGTGACGATCTGCTGCTTGTCGATGCCATAGGCCATTGCCAGGCGCACAGCCGGATCCCACAGGCTGGCGGGCTGCGAGCCATTTTCATGTGAGTTAATGATCAATTCATCAATGGTGGTCGAGCCCATAATGGGTACTTCAACGTTGTCAGCATCTTGCAATGTCTGGATAGCGGTGGCCGGAATGGAATCAGTATCAGTCACATCGATTTCACCAGCCAAGAGAGCCTGTACGACTGCATCTTCTGTTGCATACTCGTGATATATAATCTGATCGATGACCGGGGTGGTGCGCCAGTAATCCTTGTTAGCTTCCAGGATCAGGTACTCGCCTTCCGACCACTCCTTCAAGATGTATGGCCCGGTGCCAATAGCAGCGGACAGATCCTCGAACTCCATCATTGCGTCATAGTCCATTTCGCCCCAGACGCTTTCCGGCATAATCCACACATACATTAGCAGGTATTCCATATTGCCGACGGGCGAAGAAAGCGTGACTTGCAGCGTGGTGTCATCCAATGCCACAATCTCTTCGAAATTGTAGAGATAGAATGCGAAGGTCTCAACATCCTGTTCGAGCGTCCAATTCAGGCTCCAGGCCACGGCATTGGCATCACAGACCGTGCCATCATGGAACTTGACTCCTTCGCGAATCTTGAACGTCCACACCAGGCCATCATCCGAAACATCCCAACTCTCGGCCAAGCCGGGCTGGAAATCGCTGATGCCCATTTCTTCCACCAGCGTATCGTAGATCATGTAACGGATGGTGTAACCGTACCAACCAAAGGTCGGGTTGGCCGTATCCCAGATGTATGTGGTGCCAACATCCAGGGTAACGGGTTCATCTGCCGGAGCATCGGCAGGTTCAGCTGGGGCTTCAGGCTCGGCAGGGGCAGGAGCCTCGGGCGCTTCCTGGCCACCACCGCATGCCGACAGGATCAAAACCGTCGCCATCATTAGGGTCAGCAAAATCGTTAGTTTGTGTTTCATCGTTCATCCTCCAAGAATTTCGGAATGGGCATGTAGCCCGTAATTAGTCGCGCATCACTCTGCGCACTTGCGAACGGTTCATTATGGTGTAAACGTTCGGCTATAGACACCTCCTGAAAGAATTGCCTGCATGGCTTTGCCATTAAGCACCACATCGAAACGGATGAACTCCGGCGAACGAGCGTCATCTCCGATGTGGAACAAACCAGGCTCTAACTGGTGAAGTGGTTCTTCTTCTCCCGACGGATCGATGAAAATCAACGTTCCTTTCCGCAGCACTACTCTGAAATTACTGAACCAGGGATTGTATGCCCGGTAATGGCCGGGATAGGCATCCCATTCGGCGGGACTCTCAAAAGAGGCTGCTTCCCCAACCCCATCACGCACGTATCTTTCCGTGCCCCAGCCTGCTTCCATTACCTTTTCGTTCTCTCGCCCCATGCGCAGGGTGAACATCTCAAAGGCGGGATGTGGCACGATAAACCTGTCGGGAGCAATCAGGGTCAGGGGAACGGTAGCAGATTCAAAGTCTAGGAAAATGCGGTCATTGCTTGATGTTAGCATGAACGCTTTTTCACCACAGCGATACGTGCCAACATAGTCGTCCGCATTATCCAATTTGTCTTCGGGAACATCGGGAAGTTCATTTCCATCCAGCGCGGCGCGAAAAAGACTGAGGGCATAACGCGAGATTTTTGAAGGTTCGGCTGGGCCATTGGCGAGCACCACCACGCCCAGCCCGGCATCCAGATCGGCCAGCATATCGGCAGTGAAGCCGACCATACCCCCGCTGTGCCCAATGACGTGATGTCCGTCGAACTGCATGGTAAACAATCCCAGCCCGTAGTACTCGCCGTGCAGGCCATCGTCTGTGGAGATAACCGGATGAATGAGTTGCTCGAAACTCTCCGGCGCAATCAGGCCATGACCGCGTTGCAACAACATTTGCAGGTAGCGACACATGTCGGCGGGGTTAGAGCAGATGGCACCGTCAGCGGTGTTGGATTCGAACCAAGTAGCGGGAGCAAGCTGCCCGCCGGGCGGAAGCGGTCGGTCGTCAAAATAGGGGGCATAGCCGGTTGCCTGCAAGCGCCGGTTCTCATTGCGGAAATCCGGCAGGGAGGCAGACATCCCCAGCGGCGCGAAAATCCGTTCGCGCAGGATGGTGGAGATGTCTTGCTCCAGCACGGCTTCGAGGACCAGGCCGAGCGTTTTATATCCACTGTTGGAATAGTGGAAGAACTCTTCCGGCGTGGCAGTGGCTTTGGTGTGGCGCAGGCTATAGGCTTCGGTGAAAGCAACGGGGGTATCGTCACTGCCCATGATGATGCCAGCCGTATGGCTCATCAGGTGGTACAGAGTGATGGGTTCAAAATTAGATTGAATCTCGAACCAGGGGAGATATTTTTTGATAGGATCGTTGATGTCTAATAAGCCCTGCTCTTGTAGTTGCAGGAGCAGGATGCTGGTAAACGATTTGCTGATCGAGCCGATCTGGAATAGTGTTTCTGGCGTGAGAGCTTTCCCCGATTCTTGATTGGCCAGCCCATGAACGCTTGCGTACAAAAAATTTTCGCGGTTGGTTATCCCAATGGCGATACCTGGAGTGTTGAACGTTGGCAGTTGACGTTCGATGCTATCACTCAGTTTTTGGAATGCATTTTCAAGAGAGACCAATATGACCTCTAGAGTAAGCTGAGTTACTCGTTTTCATCTTCTGCATTGCCTTCGGGGATGCGCCATTGATAGACATCTTTTAGCACGACAGGCACGATAGAAGTAATGGTTTTTCTTACACCGGGGATTTTTCTAACGACTTCGGTTACGAATTGATAAATTTCGGTTGTATCTTTTGCAACAACCTGAATGCTGACATCTGTTTCGCCGATGGAGCAGGCAACATAAGTCACATTTTCAAACTCAACCAACGTATTCGCTACTTCAAGAATTTGGTCCGATTCAACTTCCATCCAGACATCAGCGTATGTATCCAGACCAAAGGCTTTTGGTTTTACGATGGCGCTGATGCTGATAACGCCTTCCTCAACCATGCGATCAATCCGATATCGGACAACGCGCGCGGAAATACCGTCAATTTGACGAGCGATCTCAGATGCAGGCATGCGCCCATTTTCCAAGATCAAATTGACGATTTTTACGTCGATATTGTCGATTTTATACATTTTCAACCATCTTTATTTCCGAATACGACAAGATAGAAGGTAAATATACCCACATTATCGCAGCGTGTCAAGCAGTAGGGCAATCGCGTCTTATTTTTAAACCGCAAAGGCGCAAAGAACGCGAAGAAAA
>JACNJM010000207.1:0-87 GCA_014382605.1 Anaerolineae bacterium | reverse complement strand
TCGCGTCTTCGCGGTGAAAATTTCACTAAAAATCTATTTAGATGCAATTGCCCTTTGTCAAGCAGGGATTTACGGTCTTTTTACTAA
>JACNJM010000008.1:1468-2731 GCA_014382605.1 Anaerolineae bacterium | reverse complement strand
ATCATAAACCGAAACTCCCAACGGTGAAGATGAAATCAACTTCTGATTAAATGCCAGGGTCACGGCAATGCGCTGCTCCATCTTTTTTCGATCTGTGATATCGGTGGAAATTGCCCCAATCCCAAAGGGCTGATCTGGCTCGATAAATAGCGGAAAATTCGTGGTTAGATAAATATGTTCGCTGCCATCTCGATGAGGAATCTGTTCTTCGGCCTGAATCGCGCCACCTGTTTGCAATGCGGTCAGGGCGTTGTGCCAAAGCGCATCAGCCGTAGCATAGGGAAATAGATCATAGAGATTTTTCCCGGTGTAGTCATCCAGCAGCGGAATATCAAAATCGGCTAATTTGTGGTTCGCCAGGATGATATTGCCATCCAGGTCTTTGGTCGATATCAGCGCGGGCGAGTGATCTATAATCGCTTGCAGGCGCGCTTCACTGGCTCTGAGCGCATCATTGACTTGCAAGGCGGCCAGTTGAGATGCCTTCAACGCTTGTGTGCGCTCGGTAACTTTTTCTTCCAACGAACCAAATAAACCCAATAATTCTGCCGCCATTTTATTAAACGAAATGCCCAAAGAGGCAATTTCATCTTCACCGTGAATATCGACGCGCTGTGAAAAATTGCCAGCCGAAATTTGCTGCGCGGCCAAAGAGAGCTTTTCTATCGGACGAATGATCTGGCGCACGATGGAATACCCCATATAAGCAGACGTTATCAAGGCAATCAGCATGAGCAAAGCCACGCCCAGCACCAATCGAATGGTTAAATTTAACGCGTATGAAAGCGGGCTTTCCGAAACCGCCGTCCAGACAGAATCCCCCAATTTAACCGTTGCGCGCCCTCTCACAACGCGATTGCCATCCAGATCGGTGGTAATCCCATCGTCTTCGGGCAAAGCAATCGTAGTGCCCCGCAAAACAATGGATGGATTGCGATGAGCAATAATTTCACCCGTGCGCCCCACAAGATAAAAATTATATTCCGGTGCGATATTCACTTCGGCGATCATATCCCAGATAGCGCGGATAGCCACCTCCGCACTGAGCACACCCTCCACCAACCCTGTGCGTACGTTCTGGATCGGTATGGCGATATTCATAAATGGTTCGCCGGTTTCAGAGTGAAAATGCACCAGCCCATAATAGGTTTTTCCGGTTTGGAGCGGCGCCTGAAAAACATCTTCCTGGAAAAGGTCGCGCAAACTGGATTCAAGCCGTATATCGTTGTTAACAACACGTACTTGCTCTTGTCCGGTAGCGGT
>JACNJM010000008.1:0-1114 GCA_014382605.1 Anaerolineae bacterium | reverse complement strand
TTTTATTCACATGGAGACTCCTCATTCTCGGGGACAGTCGCCTGGCTTGTGGCTATCCCCGAGAATGACACATAAAACCTGCTACTCTCGGATGATCTCATCTGCCATTTGGATGATTTCGTCCGAGATATCCAAACCAATTTGATTGGCTGTATTCAAATTAATCAACATCAAAAGTTCCGGTTGTTCAACCGGGATCGCCGAGGGCGCGACATCACCCAGAATCAGGCTGGCGATACGCGCGGCCTGAACGCCCGATGAGTAAAAATCGGAGCAGAAGGCCGTCAACGCGCCATTCCTTGCGCCATTACAATAATTGACCGATATGGGCAACCCCGCGGCCAGAGCTTTCTCGATATACAAATCTGTCAAACCTACAAAGGCGCGCCCACCCACATAATAGATGCCATCCACATCTTCGGGAATAGTTTCAAGTAAATCCAGTACCTGCTCGGGGGTATTAGCAGCCGATAGAACAAGTTCCACGCCCAGGTCAGCGGCTGTGATTTCCAGCGCTTCCACGGTGGCAGCCAGCGTCTCCGAATCTTCATAGGGAATCCAAATTCGTTGGGCATCTGGAACAAGCGTCACCAGCCAATCGAGACGCCGCATGCCGCTTTCGATGGCGTTGCCGCTCGCCAGCACGCCCGTCATATTGCCTCCCGGCTGGATCAGGCTTTCCACGAATCCGGCCTCGATCGGGTCTCGCACAGCGGCAAACACCACGGGGATTTGGGCGGCCTGGTTCGTTTCCATCACCGCTGTCGAAGCGTCGGTAGTCACCGAAAAAATCAGATCGACATCTGCCGCGATGAATTCTTCAACCTGGGCTACAATTTCATCCGCTTCACCCGTTACCCCGGCGTAGATGTAGGTCATATTCTCGCCACTGGTAAATCCCAAATTTTCCATCCCCGCCATAAATCCGTCAACAGCCGGATCTGCCGATTCGATGGAATTTACGATACCAATGGTAATCGAGCGCGGCTGCGAAAAAACCGAGCAGGCCACAAGCCCGAAGGCTAAAACGAGCACAAGCAGACAAACGCCAATATATTTCGACATTGCTTCCTCCAAATCCATCTGTATATAGAAAAATCTCGTGATTTTGCGC
>JACNJM010000188.1 GCA_014382605.1 Anaerolineae bacterium | reverse complement strand
CATCACGCCCCCCATCCCCACGGAAAACTTCGAGATACGTCTGAAAGAACAGGCCCAAGCCGACCTAAATCGGGGCGAGGATCTGCTTAAAGATGCGCAACGTCAATTAGCGCAGTACGGCATCGAAACCACTATCGCCATGGAAAGAGGCGATGCCGCCACGCAAATTATCAACTACGCCAAGGCGCAAGACATCGACCTGATCGTGGCTGGCTCGCGCGGCCTTGGCCAGATTCAAAGTTGGCTGCTGGGAAGTGTTTCCAGAAAGTTAGTGCACTATGCCGGATGTTCGGTGTTGATCGTAAAAACACCGCCTGAACAGATAACTTAGGCGATCTTCATAAGGTTCTTCCCGCGTATTGGAGGCATATCATGTCCCGAACAAAAAATACGATTTGGTGCGATGGATGTGGGGAAGAAATTACCTGGGCTCCCTTGATGAAAGAAGGCTGCCACTACTGTTGTCAAGATTGCATTGACGGGCTACCATGCAATTGCTATCGCTGGTCAGAGATGGACCTAAGCCGCCGCGACGAAGAAAACAGGACAACTGCGAATATTGATGCTTATTTCCATCCATCAAATGATCCATGAGCGGTTCTCTGTTTGAGAACATGATGACTACTGCACTGGCGGCGGGAGAAGTCCATCCTTTGGACATTTTTCCCAATCTCAGCACTCTCGAAGCCTGATCTGCTTTAGAAGTGTTTTTTGTTGTAAAATGGGGTTATGATTCACAATCCCCTCTCCCAAACCAAAATCCTTCTGGGCGTGACGGGCAGCATTGCCGCCTACAAAGCCGCAGACCTGGCCAGTAAGCTGACCCAGAGCGGCGCACAGGTGAAGGTAATTTTGAGCGATGCGGCCACCAAATTCATCTCCCCGCTGACCTTTCAATCCGTGACCGGGCAGCCGGCCTACGTGGATGCCGATCTGTGGGGGGCGCAGGCTCATGTGCTGCACATCGGCCTGGCCCACGAAGCCGATCTGCTGCTGATCGCCCCGGCTACTGCCCACACTATTGCTAAGTTAGCCCAGGGCAGTGCCGACGATCTGCTCAGCCTGACCGCTTTAGCTTTGGGCACGGATGAAGACAGCGCTCCTCTGCTAATCGCCCCAGCTATGGACGCGGGCATGTTCGGCCACGCCGCCACACAAGAGAACCTGCGCGTTTTGGTTGAGCGCGGGGCAGTGATCATTGGGCCTGAACAGGGGCATCTGGCCTCGGGGCTGGTCGCCAAAGGACGCATGACCGAGCCTCTAGAAATCCTCGGCCATGTGCGCTATCAGCTTTCAGGACGCGGCCCCTTGCGTAGCCGTAAGATAGTAGTTACCGCCGGCGCGACTCAAGAACCCCTCGACCCGGTGCGCTATTTGAGCAATCGCGCTTCTGGAAAACAAGGTTTCGCCTTAGCGCAGGCTGCCCTGGACGCTGGCGCGGATGTGACTTTGATCAGTGGGCCAACACATCTGTTAGCACCCGTGGGGACAAACTACATCCAGGTGCGTTCCGCTGAGGAAATGAGCGCTGCTACCCTGCAAGCGTGCCAAACCGCGCATGCCCTGCTGATGGCCGCGGCAGTGGCTGACTTCCGCCCAGCGCAGCATTCCAATCAAAAGATCAAAAAATCAGCTGGCCTGCCCACTATTGAGCTGGCGCGCAACCCCGATATTCTGGCCGCGGTCAAAGATCAGCGCGCCAAATTCGGCCATCCCAAGGTGCTGGTCGGATTCGCCGCCGAAACTAAAGATTTATTGGCCAACGCACGAGGCAAGCTGAAAGCCAAGGGGCTGGACTTGATCGCCGCAAACGATGTCAGTGCCGCAGATGCGGGATTCGCCGTCGATACCAATCGGATCACCCTGCTGCACGCCGACGGTCAGCAAGAAGAACTACCCCTGATGAGCAAAGCAGAAGTGGCTGCTGAGATTATCAAACGCATTATTCCCTTATTGGACAAGGAATCTGGTTCCTGATAGGAACCAGATTCCTTGCTTTAGAAGGAGTTCCCGTGAAAATCAACAACGCCATCACCGACATCCCCGGCATCCAGGTTGGTCACGCCCAGGATACAGAGGCCCTGACCGGCTGTACTGCGATCCTGTGCCCTGACGGGGCAGTTGGGGGCGTAGATCAACGCGGCGGCGCGCCGGGCACGCGCGAGATCGATGCCCTGCGTCCGCTCCATTTAGTGGACAAGGTGCACGCGGTCGTGCTTTCGGGTGGTTCTGCCTTCGGGCTGGATTCTGCCTCCGGTGTGGTGCAATATCTCGAAGAACAAGGGGTGGGGTTTGATGTGCGGGTGGCGCGCGTACCCATCGTGCCCGCGGCGATCCTCTTCGACCTGGGCATTGGCCGCGCCGACGTACGTCCTGGCCCCGAGATGGGCTATCAAGCCTGCCTGAACGCCAGCGCCGATCCACCCAAAAATGGCAATATCGGCGCGGGGACAGGGGCCACCGTGGGCAAAATCTTGGGCATGGGACAAGCCATGAAAGCGGGCATCGGCACAGCCAGCATGGATATTGGCGGGGGGGTAGTCGTTGGAGCTATGGTAGCGGTCAACGCCTTTGGGGATGTGATCGACCCGCTCAACGCAGAGATCATCGCCGGTGCGCGCGCCGCCGACGTCGGGCCACTGCATATCGGCGCGCAAGGCTATTTCGCCAACACACTCCAGGTTATGAAATCCCTGGTTGGAAGAACGGCCTTGGGATTCGCCAGCCGGGGC